>JBOGFO010000826.1:0-3528 GCA_050743445.1 Acidimicrobiia bacterium | reverse complement strand
GGTCGGGGCCGGCGCCGCCGCCGAGGCCCGGGTCCCCGCCAGCGCGCTTTGGGGGCCAGGCGCCGCGGGCGTTGGAGCCTCCCCGGCGACGACGTCGCTTCCGCCGGCGGTGGTGCTCGTCGACGGAGCGGTGGCCGCCGCCTCGTTGCCGGCGCCCGGTGAGTCGGTAGCCGATGAGCCAGTCCCGGAGCCGTCCGAACCGCCGCAGGCCGTCCCGAAGAGGACCGTGACGGTCAGGCAGGCAAGCGCGCGGTGACGTCGAGTTCGGCGTCGAGTGCGGGTCATGGGACCTCCTGCGCAGAGTGTGAGGAATGCTTTAGAAACCCAGTATGGGTACCCTAAGTTCATGGTGACCGGTGCAGCCCCGTCGAGTCAAAGCCCGCTGCCGGTTCCGGGCGGGCACCTCAACCCGGCGACCATGCCGGCCCACTGGCTGCTGGCTCGGCTGGGCAAGAAGGTCATGCGGCCGGGTGGCTCGACACTGTCGGACGTGATGCTCTCCGGCCTGGCCATCGGCGCCGACGACGACGTCGTGGACCTCGCCCCCGCCCTGGGCGACACCGTGCGCCGGGTCGAGACGGCCGGCCCCGCCAGCTTCCGGGGTGTCGAACGGGGTCGGGCCGAAGCCGAACGGGCCCAGCAGCTCGGAGGGGGGCGCTACCAGTGCGTCGTGGCCGAGCCGGCAGCGACGGGCCTCCCGGACGGCTCGGCCAGCGTGGTCTACGGCGAGGCGTGCCTGAGCCTGGAGACGGACGACACCAAGCGGCGCATCGTGGGCGAGGCAGCCCGTCTGTTGCGACCGGGCGGTCGTCTCGGGCTGCACGAAGTGCTGCTGACCCCGGACGACATCGCCGCCGAGGACAAGCGCCGCATCGAGACCGACCTGACCCGTACCGTCCGGGTGCGGGCCCGTCCCCTCACCGGAGCTGAATGGACGGCGCTGCTGGAGGAGGCGGGCTTCGTCGTCCGCCAGGTGAAGCCGGCGCCCCTGCTCCTGCTCGCCCCCCGCTCCGTCGTGCGGGACGAGGGCTGGGCCGGCACCCTGCGCCTGCTGGCCCGCACCGTCCGCCAGCCCGTGGTGCTGCGGCGCGTCGCCGATCTGTGGAAGGTCATGCACCGGGAGCGCCGGAACCTGGGATCGGTTGTCATCATCGCCGCCCGCCCGGAAGGCTGAAGGGACCCCGCGACATATGAGCATGCATCCCACCCTCGACCTTGAACCCGGGTTTAAGTCAAGGAGATTCCCCCGATGACCCCCGAGACCCTCACCATCGGCGAGGTCGCCCGCCGGGCCGAGCTCAACCCTTCGGCCATCCGCTACTACGAGCGGATCGGCCTCATGCCCCCCGCCGCCCGGGTCTCCGGGCAGCGCCGCTACGGCCCGGACATGGTGCAGCGCCTCGGGCTGCTCAAAGCGGCCAAGCGCCTCGGGTTCACGCTGGAGGAGACCCAGCTGCTGCTGGCCGCCGAAGCCGAAGGTGAACCCGCCGACCAGATGCGGACCCTGGCCCTCCGCAAGCTCTCAGAGGTGGACGGGCTCATCGAACAGCTGATGGAGGTCCGCCGGCTGCTCCTCGGCGCGGTCCAGTGCCGGGCCGACCACCTCTGCGACTGCACCGTCCTGGCCGACCCCTCGAGCTGAGCCGCGACGCGTCGCACCGACGCGTCGCACCGACGCGTCGCTCAGCGCACGTTGCCGAAGGTCTTGCGGGCGATCACCATCCGCTGGATCTGGTTGGTGCCCTCGTAGATCTGGGTGGTCCCAGCGGGGGTCTCACGGGGGCCGCGATGTGTTGTCCCGTCCGGGTTTCGTACCGACCCGTCCGCCCCTTGACGGCCCCTACCGGACAGTTGCATGGATGAAAGTAGGGACGAAAACAGCCATCTTCGTGCGATCTACGAGAGGCGTAGCGATAGCGAACACGCCCCTCCCCTGACGTCCGCTCGTGGATTCCTTTCATTCCTGGCGCCGCCAAGCACGGACCGGAGCGGCCGGTCATGGCCCAGGGGCGGCGGAACGGAGGGCGGCGTTGAAGACGTCGTGGAGCTTGCGGGCGGCGACGGCGAGGTCGGGGTTGACGTACTGCGCCCAGGCCAGGAACGCCCCCCAGTCGCCGTCCGGGTCGTTCGGGTCAGGGACGACGAGCCGGCCGCGGTCGTCGAACATCACCCGGCGCCATTCGTCGACCGACTCGAAGCCGGCGACATGCGGGTCGACGCCACCGGTCGGGTCGGTGGGGCTGACGGGGAGTTCGGCGGGCAGGTCAGCGGGAGAGAGCCTCAGGTGCATGGCGGCCCGGGCGGAGGGGTCGGCGAGGAGGGAGACGAAGGCCAGGTGCTGGAGGCTGGCGTCGAGTCGGGACCGCAGCTCCTCCCGTCCCCGCTGGTTCCTGGCCGCTTCCGCCAGGTCCCGTTCCGCGGCGCGGCGGCCGGCCTCGCCACCCCCGAGGGTGAAGAAGACGGTCTTGCCACCCTCCACCACCACGGACGCCAGCACGCCGCCCTTCACCACGTCGAGCGTGGCACCCGCCAGCTTCTCGAGGACGTCCTTGACGGCGTCGGTGCCGACCTCGGCCACATCGACGGCAACGCCGGCCTCGTAGGAGCGGGAGCCCAGCGCCCCGAAGAGGGCTCCCACCTCGCTGAGCGCCCGCTGGGTGTCCCTGCCCTGCCTGTCCGCCAGGAAGGGCGCGACGGCCAGATCGAGAGTCTCGCTGGCGTACCTGCCGGCGGCCTCATTGAGGACCGGCCCGGCGACCGGGTCGGCGGCGATACCGGCGACGACCCGGCGCATGGCACCGTCGTCGACCTTGAACCCGGCGGCGTCCGGCGGCCTTCCCCCACCGCCGGTAGCGAGCCGGGCGGCGACGTTCTTCAGGGTGTCGGGCCGGGCGAGGAGGCGGGCGAGGGCGAGCTTGCCGGCGGGAGACAGCCACAGCGCCTCTCGCTTGAGGCCGTCCGCCACTTCCCGCAGGACCCAGCTGCGCGGCGACATCCGTCACAAGGAAACGCTACCTGCGACCACAGTGCAAAGCCGGGGGGGAATACAGCTCTTCTGCTTCATCCGTGGGATCCACCACGTTCGACTTGAGCGCGACGAAGATGGTCAGCAGGTTGGGTGAGGAGGTCGGGCGTGGGCGCTGCGGGACGGAACCAGCGGTGCGGGTGCGGAAGCGGCCGGAAGGCCAAGCGTTGCTGCGGGGTCCAGCGAGGTCCGTCAGAATCCGACCTCGCCCGGGCGTTCCTTGCCAGCCACCTCGTCCCGGCTGCCCGGGTCCTCGGTGGGTGCTGTGATGAGGAGCTCGGCGACCTCCAGGCGGAGATGCTCGAGCTGCCGACGATCGACACCGGTCTCCAGCTCCCGCTTCCCCGGCTGTTGACGCCGGATGTCGACCGGCTTTTGGTGGCCATCGAGAACGGCGACCTCGACGAGATCGACGACGCCCTCCCTGCGGTCCTGGCCCGGGTGGACACCCCTGTGGCTCGGGCCGAGCTGGCTCGGGCTCTGCTCGTGCTGCGCGACCGGGG
>JBOGFO010000825.1:0-8692 GCA_050743445.1 Acidimicrobiia bacterium | reverse complement strand
GCGATCTTGGCCCTGTGAGGGCCAACATCGCGCCCGCCTGGCGCGTCAGCCTCCGGCGACGGCGGGAATGATGCTCACCACCTGGCCGTCGGCCACGGGGGTGGAGAGGGCGTCGAGGAACCGGATGTCCTCGTCGGCCACGAACACGTTGACGAAGCGGCGCAGGTTGCCGGCCTCGTCGAAGAGGCGCTCGGCCATACCCGGGTGGGTGGTATCGAGGCTCTTGAGGATCTCGCCCACCGTCGACCCGTCGGCGGTGATCTCGGCGGCCCCTCCGGTGAGGGTACGCAGGGCGGTGGGGATGCGGACGGTGGTCGACATGGATTACTCCTCGATGGAAAAGGCCGAGGTGAAGGCCTCGATGGTGGGTGCGATGGTGGCGGTCGGCCCGACGGTGGCCGCCCGGGGTTCGGGGTGTCCCCGATCTGCCCGGGGTTCGGGGTGTCCCCGATCTGTCAGGGCTTCCAGGGTCTTGAGGCCGTGGCCGGTGACGTAGGCCACCACCCGCTCCTCGGGGCGGATGACGCCCTCCTCGGTCAGGCGCTTGAGGGTGGCGATGGTCACCCCGCCGGCCGTCTCGGTGAAGATCCCCTCGGTGCGGGCCAGCAGCTTGATGCCCTCGATGATCTCCTCGTCGCTGACCGCGGCCGCCGCCCCGCCGCTGCCCCGGATGGCGTCGAGGGCGAAGTACCCGTCGGCCGGGTTGCCGATGGCGAGTGACTTGGCGATCGTCTTGGGCTTGACCGGGCGGATGTCGTCGGACCCGGTGAGGAAGGCGGTGGCCACCGGTGAGCACCCCTCGGCCTGAGCGCCCGAGACCCGGATGGCGGCCGGGTCCGCGTCCACCAGGCCGACCCTGGCCAGCTCCTGGAAGCCCTTCTGGATCTTGGTCAGCTGGGAGCCCGAGGCGATGGGCACGACGACGTGGTCGGGGAAGCGCCAGCCCAGCTGCTCGGCCGTCTCGAAGGCCAGGGTCTTGGAACCCTCGGCGTAGTAGGGCCGCAGGTTGACGTTGACGAAGGCCCACGGGTAGGTGCCGGCGAGCTCGGCGCAGAGCCGGTTGACGTCGTCGTAGTTGCCGTCGACCGCCACCACGTTGCCGCCGTAGACGGCCGTGGCCACCACCTTGCCCGACTCCAGGTCGGAGGGGATGAAGACATAGCTCTTCATTCCCGCCCGGGTGGCGTGGGCGGCCACCGAGTTGGCCAGGTTGCCGGTGGAGGCGCACGCCGCCGTCTTGAACCCGAACTCCAGAGCCTTGGACAGGCCGACGGCCACCACCCGGTCCTTGAACGAGTTGGTCGGGTTGACCGTGTCGTTCTTGACCCACAGCTCCGAGAGCCCCAGGGCCCCGCCCAGGCGCTCGGCCCGCACCAGGGGCGTGAACCCGGCGCCCAGGTCGACGGCCGAGCCCCGGTCGGTCGGGAGCAGGTCGGCGTAGCGCCAGATGCTGGCCGGGCCCTTGGCGATCTTCTCGCGGGTGAGCGTGGCGGCGATGGCGTCGTAGTCGTAGGCGGCCTCGAGCGGCCCGAAGCACCACTCGCACACATGGATGGGGGCCACGTCGTAGGCGCGCCCGCACTCTCGACATCGCAGCCCGGAAACGAACGTCATGGCGGCAGTCTCCTCCTCGGTCCCGACGCGCTCTCGAGCGCCTCGAGCGGGAGTCCCGCCCTTCGGCTGCTCATCGGTCAGGCATTGGCACCTTGCTCCGGTTCTGGCTGAACCGATGCTGGTTGCCGCGGCGTCATCGGGCCTGTCCCTCGGCCGCTCTGGATGAGCGCGTGTGTAGTTGTTCTCCCCAGGCTACCCGACGGTCACGACTCCGGTCATACCCTTGCCGGGCGAGCCGTGGAGCTGGCAGTAGTAGGGGTAGCGCCCGGCTCGGCGGAAGGTGTGGGTCCAACTGTCACCCGGCGCCATGCACCCGGTTCCGGTCGCCGCCTCGCACGTCGGGCTCGAATCGAAGGAGCCGTCGTCGGCGGTGATCTCGTGGGGCATGGAGTCGTCGTTGACCCAGGTGATCGTCCCGCCCGCCCCCACGCCCACTTCCTCGGGGTCGAAGCGGACGTTCACCATCGACACCTCGGGCTCGGCCGCGCCGGCCGGCACGGGCGAGAGCGAGAGGGCGACCAGGAGGACCAAGGCCGGGCGGCGCATGCAAAAAGGTTATCTTCCGCCCGTGCAATCCCCCACCTTCAGCCGCGCCACGACCCCGCGCTTCTCCCACCGGGACTTCAGCGCCCGCCTCCTGGCCGACGCCAAGCGCACGCTCGGCCTGTCGGCGTCACTGTGCATCCCGGCCCGGAACGAAGAGGGCACCATCGGGACGATCGTGGCCTCGGCCCGGCGGCACCTGGTGGAGGCGGTGCCGCTCCTGGACGAGATCCTGGTGCTGGACGACGGCTCGACGGACGGCACCGCCGCCGCGGCGCGGGCCTCCGGGGCCCGGGTCGTGGCCGGCGCCGGAGTGCTGCCCGAGGCCGGCCCGGGTTCGGGCAAGGGCGACGCCATCTGGAAGTCGCTCGCCGCCAGCCGGGGCGACCTGGTCTGCTGGGTGGACGGCGACATCGTCGACTTCGGGCCCCGGTTCGTGGTCGGCCTGCTCGGCCCGCTCCTCACCCGGCCCGAGGTGGCCTTCGTGAAGGGCTTCTACCACCGCCCGGGGGGCAGGCCCCCGACCGGCGGTGGCCGGGTCACCGAGCTGGCCGCCCGGCCCCTCCTGTCCTTGCTGTTCCCGGCGCTGGCCGCCATCGTCCAGCCTCTGTCCGGCGAGTACGCCGGGCGCCGGGATCTGCTCGAGTCCCTCCCCGTCACCCAGGGCTGGGGTGTCGACCTGGCGCTGGTCGTCGACGTCGCCTCCACCGCCGGCCTGCCCGCCCTGGCCCAGGTCGCCCTGGGAACCCGCCGCCACCGCCACCGGCCCCTGGACGAGCTCGCCCCCCAGGCCATGGCCGTGGTGGTGGCCGCCCTGCGCCGGGCGGGCGTCTCCGAGACGGAGGCCGTCCGGCTGGTGCGCTTCGACGCCGACCATGGCCGCCTGGAGGTGGCGGTGGAGACGGCCGAACGCCCGCCGCTGGCCTCCCTGCGGGAACCGGCGGACGAACTGTCGGCGTGACCCGGGTCCTCTACACCGACATCGACGGCACCCTGGTCGGTCCGCTCGGCAACCTGCTCTGGGACACCGCCCGGAACCCGACGGCAGTGGCCGCCGAAGCTCTCGTCCGGGCGGTTCGGGAGGGGATCGAGATCGTGGCCGTCACCGGCCGGGCCCGGGTCGGGATGTGGGAGGTGGCCCGCCTCCTGGGATTGGCCACGTGGTTCTGCGAGCTGGGCGGCATCCGGGTGTACGAGCGGGGCGAGCAGGTGGTGCACGACCACGGCGCCTACCCGGGTCCCGGGACACCGGGTGATGCCCTGGCCGAGGCCCGGACCCTGCTCACCGACGGCTTCGCCGGCCGGATCGAGGAGCACACCCCCTGGAACACCGCCCGGGAGGCGTCGGTCCTCCTGCGGGGCAGCATCGATCCCGACGAGGCCCACGCCCTGCTCGGGGGCGCTGGGTTCGCCTGGGCGGAGCTGGTCGACAACGGGGTGATCCCCCGGCACTTCGAGACGCTGCCCGACATCGACCGGGTCCGCGTCTACCACCTGGTGCCCCGCGGCGTGTCGAAGCTGGCCGCCATCGCCGCCGACCGGGCCCAGCGGGGGCTGCGCCGGGAGGATTGCGCCATGATCGGCGACGCGGCCGCCGACCTCGACTGCCGGGCCGAGGTCGGGCGCTGCTTCCTGGTGGCGAACGCCCTGGTCAAGGACCCGAGCCTGGCCTGGGCGACCGAGCCGGGGTCAGGGGTGGAGGTGCTCGGCCAGGGGCACGGCGCCGGCTTCGCCGAGGCGGTCGCCGCCCTCCTCGGCTGACACCGACTCCGCCGAGGGTCGAGATGCCACGCCTCTCAAGGTCGGAGGCGTTAGGGTCGATCAGATCCTTATGACACCGGTGAGCGCCGAGCGGACGCTGACCAACCTCTACGAGGCGATCCACCGCCGCCGCGACGTGCGGGGCCAGTTCACTGGCGCCCCCGTCGATCCCGAGGCGCTGGAACGGGTCCTGTCCGCCGCCCATGCCGCCCCCAGCGTGGGACTCTCCCAACCCTGGGACTTCATCCTGATCAGCAGCCTGTCGACGCGGACCCGGTTCTACGACCACATCCAGGAGGAGCGGGAGCTCTTCGCCGCCACCCTCCCGCCCGAACGGGCCAAGGTCTTCGGTGGCATCAAGATCGACGGGGTCCTCGAATCGACCCTGTCGGTCGTCGTCACCTACGACGCCAGCCGGGGGGCACCCGCCGTCCTCGGACGCCACGCCATCGCCGACGCCGGCCTCTACTCGGTGTGCCTGGCCATCCAGAACCTGTGGCTGGCGGCGACCGCCGAGGGCTTCGGGGTCGGATGGGTTTCGTTCTACCGGGAGCAGTTCGTCCAACGGCTCCTCGGCATCCCCGACGCGATCCGCCCGGTGGCCTGGCTGTGCCTGGGCCCGGTGAGCCATCTGGAGGAGACTCCTGACCTGGAGCGCCAGGGTTGGCGCCAGCGCCGGCCCCTGGCCGACGCCGTCCATCAGGAGCGCTGGCAGGACGACGACGAGGCGACGGACCAGGCCGTCTAGGGCCGGGCCTCTCCGCCGACCGGCTCCGCCTCCGTCCCCGTCTCCTCGGCTTCTGGCTCCGGCTCCTCGGGCGCGGGAATGCGGCTGACGAAACCGGTGCCTTCGCCCTCCTGCGCCACCTCTTCGAGCGGCTCGCCCAGGACGTGGATGCGCCACAGGTGGCCGACCAGGATCTTGATCACGGCGGCGGTGGGCACCGCGATGAGGAGGCCGAAGAACCCGCCCAGCGTGCCGCCCAACAGGAGGGCGAGCATGACCAGCACGGGGTGGAGCTTGACCACCCGGTGCATCACCAGCGGGCTGATGAAGTGGTTATCGATCTGCTGGGCCGCCACCATGATCACCACCACCCACACGGCTGTGATCGGCTCCTCGGTGGTGAGGGCGATGACGAGGGCGGGGATGCCGCCGATGTAGGGGCCGACCAGCGGGATGACGTTGAACAGGCCCGCCACCATGCCGATCAGCAGCCAGAACGGCAGGTCGATGATCTTCAGGCCGATGCTGCACAGGATGCCGACGATGAGCGCGACCAGCAGCTGGCCCCGGAAGAACCCGCCCACGGCGGAGTTCATCCGCCGCGCGATCAGGAGCACCTCGGGTCGGGCGCCCGCCGGGATCAGCCCGACGGCGGTGCGTTTGAGATGGGGCAGGTCGATCAGCAGGTAGAAGGCGAAGATGGGGGCGAGGACCATCACCAGGAGTGCGTGGAACACCTGCACCCCGATCTTCGCCACCCGCTCAAGCTGTTCCTGGATGGTGTCGTTGCGGTTGGTGACGTCCTCGCCCAGCGTCTTGCGGTCGAACTCGAAGGGTGTCCCCTTGACGCTCTCGGCCCGGTCGTCGACCCAGCGCTCCATCTTGGCCCGGATGGTGGGCCACCGGTCGGAGAGGTTGTCGGCCTGGTCCTTCACCGCCGGAAGCATGATGACGCCGATCAGGGCGACCGTGGCCAGGAAGCCGAAATAGGTGAGGCCGGCCCCCATCGCCCGGGGAATGCGCCGGCGGTGGAGGTAGCTGACCACCGGGTTGAGGATGAACACCAGGGCCCCGGCCAGGATGAGGGGCGGGAAGATCACCGCCACCTTCACCGACAGCCAGGCGATGATGGCCAGGACGGCGGTGATGCCGACGACGGCCCAGGCGACGCTCCCGGCCCGCCGGATTCGCTCCAACCGCTCGGCCGGCGTCTGGCGCTCCATGTCGCCACCAGGGTACCGGCGTGGGTCGGGTCAGCCGCGGAGGCGATCCCGGGCCCAACGACCCACTTCGATCGCCGCCTCCTCCACCAGCACCTCCGCCCGGGTGAAGGTCTCCTCCTCCGGCCAGACGCGGTCGGTGAGGGCGAGGACGAGAACTCCCTCCGGCACCTCGGTGCCGGGCGCCACCTGGCCGGCGACGACAGCCCGGGCCGGCACCCCGTCGGCCTCGGCCCACTCCAGGGCCCCACCTACGACCTTGCCCTCGAAGCTGGCGTTGTCCAGGCGCCCCTCGCCCGTCACCACCAGGGCGGCCCCGGCCAGAGCCGCCTCCAGCCCGCAGGTCCGGGCCACCACGTCGAACCCTGGCTCCAGCCGGGCTCCGAGAGCGGCGAGGCCACCGGCCAGGCCCCCGGCGGCTCCGGTGTGGCGCAGGCCGGTGACATCGACCCCGGTCCGGTCCCGGTAGACCTCGGCCAGGCGTTCCAGGCGCCGGGCGAGCAGGGCGACCTGGGCCGGGGTGGCGCCCTTCTGGGGACCGAAGACGGAGGCGGCGGCGACGAAGGTCGTCTCCACGTCGCAGGCGACGGTGACCTCCACCCCGGCCAGCGACCAGCCGAGGGCGGTGACGGCGCCGAGGCCCCCGTCGGTCATGGCCGAGCCGCCCACCGCCACCAGGACCCGGCGGGCGCCGGACCGGATGGCGGCCGCGATCAGCTCCCCCGTCCCCCGGCTGGTGGCGGCCAGCGGGTCGTTGTCCCCCTCCACCAGGGCGAGTCCGCTGGCGGCGGCGGATTCCACCACCGCCGTCCCGTCGGGCAGTACGCCCCAGGTGGCGTCGACGGTCCCGCCCAGCGGCCCCGTGACCGGGGCCTGGCGCCGGTTGCCTCCCCGGGCGGCCAGCAGGGCGTCGATGGTGCCCTCGCCGCCGTCGGCCAGGGGCAGGCCGCGGATCTCGGACCAGCCTGCTGTCCGCAGCCCGCGGGCCAGCGCCTCGGCCGCCTCGGGGGCGGTGAGGGTGCCCCGGAACTTGTCCGGGCAGACGAGGGCGGGGCCGACCGCCGGTAGTGCCACGCCCGATAGATTGACCGACTCCGTGATCGTCGTCTCGCACCGTGGCCCGGTTTCGTTCTCCGCCGAGGAGGACGGCACGTTCAGCTCCTCCCGGGGAGCGGGCGGCGTCGTGAGCGGCCTGGCCCCGCTGCTGCTCGAAACCGGGGCCACCTGGGTGGCCGCCGCCATCAGCGACGACGACCGCGCCGCGGTCAAGGCCGGGGCCGCCACCGCCCCCGGCCTGGATCTCGTCCTGTTGGACCTCGACCCCCGGCTCCACGGCCTGCACTACGACGTGGTCTCCAACGCCGTGCTCTGGCCGCTGTTCCACGGGATGTTCGACCTGGTCCGCCGGCCCCGCTTCGAGGCTCGCTTCCCGGAGGCGTGGGAGGCCTACGTGGCCGTCAACGAGGCCTTCGCCGCCGCCACCGCCAAGGCGGCCGGGGACGGGGACGTCGTGCTCGTCCAGGACTATCAGCTGGCCCTGGTGCCCGGCGCCCTGCGCAAGGCCCGCCCCGATCTCTCCGTCGTGCACTTCACCCACACGCCGTTCTGCGGACCGGAGGGGATCCGGGTCCTGCCCGAGACGGTGGCCGTCGAGCTGTGCGCCTCGATGGCGTCCGTCCCCTGCGGGTTCCACACCCGCCGCTGGGTCCGCAACTACGCCGGCGCCGCCGCCGAGGTGCTGGGCCCGGAGGCGACCCTGGCCACACCCTTCGCCGCCCCCCTCGGGCCGGACCCCGCCGATCTGGCCGAGACGGCGTCGTCGCCGGAGGCCCAGGCCGCCGCCGGCCGCTTCGCCGAGCTGGTGGGCGAGCGGATGGCCCTCGTGCGCGTCGACCGCCTCGAGCCGTCCAAGAACCTGGTGCGGGGCTTCGCCGCCTACGACCTCCTGCTCGAGGCCCGCCCGGAGTGGCGGGAGCGGGTGGTGTTCGTCGCCCTGGCCTACCCCTCCCGCCAGAACCTCCCCGAGTACCTGGCCTACCGCCAGGAGGTGGAGCAGGCCGCCGTCCGGGTGAACGAGCGCTGGGGGACGGCCGGCTGGCAGCCGGTGGTCCTCAACACCGAGGACGACTACCCGCTCAGCGTGGCCGCCCTGGGGAGCTACGACGTGCTGGTGGTCAACCCGGTGCGCGACGGCCTGAACCTGGTGGCCAAGGAAGGTGCCCTGCTCAACCAGAAGGACGGGGTGCTCTGCCTGTCCCGGGGGGCGGGGTCGTTCGAGGAGCTGGGCGAGGCCGCCGTCGAGATGCACGCCTTCGACGTCCTCCAGGGCGCCGCCGCCCTCCACACCGCCCTGTCGATGCCGTCCGGTGAGCGGACGGCCCGGGCCCGGCGGCTGAAGGAGCTGGCCGGCGCCCGGACTCCGGCCCGCTGGCTGGAGGACCTCCTGTCCCAGGCCGGCTGAGCACCCGGGTTACTCCGCCAGCCTGGCCGCCAGCTGCCTGAGCAGGCTCTCGAATTCCTCCGGGCCCTCGACGCGGTGGTCGGCGCGCCGGAGGAGCTCAGGGGGAGACTCGGGTGAAGCGACCGCCACCCGGACGCCGTGGATCAGGCGCCCGCCGGCGACGAGGCGGTCGAGGGCGTCGAAGAAGGGCACGTCGCCGAAGTCGTCGCCGGCCACCAGGGCGGCGTGGGCGCCATCGGCCAGATCCTCGGCCACCGTTCCCTTGTCGATCGGGAGGGGCGGGCGCAGCTCCAGGGCCCGGCGCCCCGGCTGGGCGGCGAGCCCGAGGTCGGCGGCCAGGCGCCGGCCGAGCGCGACGGCCTCCGC
>JBOGFO010000824.1:0-7763 GCA_050743445.1 Acidimicrobiia bacterium | reverse complement strand
TGGACGAGGCCGACCCCGGAGCCGCCCTGCGGGCCGCCAGCCCCGCGGCCGCGGCCGAGCTCGATCGCGTCATCGACCGCTACGGCCACCGGGGGCCGGCCGAGCTGGAGCTCTCCAACCCCAGCTTCCGGGAGGACCCCCGCCAGCTCCTCGACATCGTCCGGGCCGAGCTCGGCCGGGAGGAACAGGGCCGGGAGGAACAGGGCCGGGAGGAACAGGGCGAGCCGTCGGGCGCGGTGCGCCAGGAGGCGGAAGCCGAGCTGGCCCGCAGGCTGGGGCCGGTCAAGCTCCGGGCGGTGACGCCCCTGCTGCGCCGGTCGCAGCGCCAGATGGCCCTTCGGGAGAACGGCAAGATCCCCGCCGTCCGCCTCTTCGACGAGATCCGCCGCCTTCTGGCCGCCGCCGGGCCCCAGCTGACCGCCCGGGGCGTCCTGGCCTCGCCCGAGCGGGTCTTCTACCTGCGCCACACCGAGCTCCACGCCGTCCTGGCCGGCGTCGACGGCCCGGGCACGGCCGAGATCGAGCGCCGCCACGAGGCGCACCAGCGCTGCCTCGCCCTCGACCTGCCCGAGCTGGTCGAGGTCGGGCCGGGTTGGATGCGGCCCCTCGACGACGGGTTCATCCGCGAGCGGGGCCTGCTCCCGCCCGAGAAGGTGGAGGCCGGCACCACCCGGCTCCACGGCATCGCCGCCGCCCCGGGCACCCTCACCGGCACCGCCCGGGTCCTGGCCGACCCCTATGGTGAGTTCGATGCCGGCGACATCCTCTTTGCCCGTACGGTCGACCCGGGCTGGGCCCCGATCCTGGCCTGTGCCGGAGCGGTCGTCCTCGACATCGGCGGCGTCCTCTCGCACGGGGCGGTGGTGGCCCGTGAGCTCGGCATCCCCTGCGTGGTCAACGTGAAGGTGGGCACCGAGATGGCCGTCAGCGGGTCGACGGTCACCGTCGAAGGCTCGGCCGGCGAGGTCCGCCTGAATGAGTAACCGCGGGCGGACCCCGGGCCGCGCCTCGGGCCGCCCGGCGGCGCCGGGCAACCGTCAGCAGTTCAAGCTCGCGGCGGCCATCGGCCTGCCCCTCGTGGTCGCCGTCGCCCTCATCGGGCTGGTGGGCGCCAACAGCGACGACGACCCGGTGGTGGCGACCACCACCACGACCCTGGCGGAAACGTCACCCGAAGCCCGGGCCTTCCAGACCCGGGTCGAGGACGCGCTGCGATCCTTCGCCCAGGGGACACCGGCGGTGATCACCGCCGCCGCCGGATGGATCGACGGCAGCCAGCCGGCCGACGCGCTGACCGGGCAGCTCAACGTCTTCTTCCCCCAGGTGACCGCCGCCCGCCAGGCGGTGGCCGCCATCCCGCCCCTGGAGGAGGCGCCCCTCGCCCGGGACCTCTACCGGGAGGCCATCTCCCTTTACATCGAGTTCGGCCGGATCTACCTGACGGCAACCGATCCCGGCTCCGAGCCGCTCCGGGCGCAGCTGGACCTGGCCGCCCGCCGGGTCCGGTCCCTGGCCGACAAGATCTACGACCAGGGCCTGGCCCTCGTCGACCCGGCCAGCCAGTCGGCGGGGAACGAGAGCGTGGAGATCCGGCGGGGTCCCGAGGTTCCCGACTGGGACGCCGAGGGCCTCTCCGCCGGCCCGCCCCTGGCCGGCGACCCACCCCCGCCGCCGGAGGTGCCGCCGGCCCGCGAGCCGGAACGGCCCCAGGAGCAGCCGGCGAAATGGCTGGAGCGGGTGCGGGAGGCCGAGTTCCCTTCCGGGGCTGAGCTGGCGGAGGCCATCGCCTCCCTCGACGGGACCCGCCTCGCCGGCCTGACCGAGGTCTACCTGGCGTCGGTGGCCGCCCTGCGGGTCGCCCCCGACCCCGAGAGCGGGCGCGTCCGGGGGGCGGTGGCCGCCCTCAGCTACCTGGTGTCCGCCGAGTCGGCCCGGGTGGCCCAGGCGGCCAGCCTGGTGCCGGCGGGCCCACCCCGGGACCAGCTGATCGCCGTGGCCCGCCGCCTCGCCCTCATCGGCGAGAACCTCCTCGAGCCCGAGCTGCGCGACCAACCGACCGGGATCGACCCGGCCATCCTCGACGACCCGGCCCCGTAAGCTTCCCCCCGGAGCGCAGTAAGCGTCAGAGGCCGAGCAGCGGGCGGTGCCAGGGCGCGGGGCCGGCCAGCTCGTGGACCTCGAAGATGCCGGAGCCGAGGCGCCCTCCGCACTCATAGGCGGTGAGGCCGTCGGTGATGTAGAAGTCGTGGTGGCTGCTGGGGCTGGACACGCCGACGGTCCCGATGATGCGGTAGCCGCGGCCGCCTTCGGTCTGGATGCGGGCGTCGCAGCCGGTGGGGGAGTGCCCGTCGTCGGCCACCCGGGCGCCGGTGTCGACCCGGGTCACGGCATGGAAGCGGCCGTCGTCGTAGACGTAGCCGAAGTCCTGGCGGCCGGCGGCGGTGGTGAAGGTGAACACCGAGCAGAACAGATCGTCGGAGAAGGCGGCGAAGATCCAGCGGTGGGTGAGGATGGCGCCGTAGTGGCGGGGCCCCCACGAGTGGTCCTGGTAGGCGAAGGCGGAGACCGCCACCTCGCGGCCCCCGGTGGCCACGGTGCCCGTCACCCGGCCCACCGACTCGTAGTGGCCCTTGCCCAGGTCGGCTCCGGGCACGTCGAGCGTGAAGGAGAACGGGTCGGAGAAGGCCTCGTAGAGCACCGTCGCGCGGGCCTCGGGGTACTCGGCCGTGAGCTCCAGCGAACGCAGCGGCGTCTTGGTCATCACCCGCAGGCCACCGAGCACGAGGTCGGGCAGGTCCTCGGCCGGCAGGGCCAGGTCGAGGGACTGGAACTTGCCCACCACCTCGCCATCGAGGGCGAGCCAGCTCCAGACATCGGCCCGGCCCGCCGGGCGGGCCAGCCCGACATGGTGGAACCCGCCGGCCCGGGCGTCGGGGTCGTACCAACCCAGGAACCAGCTCTCCTGCCAGGCTGGGCCCGCATCCGGCCCGGCTTGATGGGGGCCGTTGTCCTCGACTCGAATGGTGTCCACGGGGGGACAGTAGCACCCCTTGCGAATGACGGTTCAGTCAGCTAGCATCGTCGGGAAATCATCGCCGGGGGAGATCCATGACGCCAGATTTGAGTGACAAGGCGTGGGAGCTGCTGCACCAGGTCCGCCTGCGGGGCTTCGTACCCACCACGGGCACCGCCATCGATTCCGAGTTGACCGACGCCGGCGTGGCCATGCTCCGGGGCTCCAACCTCGCCCTGACGCCGGCCGGCCGCGAGGCCCACGCCACCTGGGCCCGGCTGCCGGAGGGCTCAGAGCCGGAGGGCACCGCCCGGCGCATCTACGAGCGGTTCCTGCCCCTCAACACGGAGCTGCTGAAGGTCTGCACAGCCTGGCAGCTGCGTGACGACGGATCGCTCAACGACCACTCCGACCGGGCCTACGACTTTGCCGTCATCGAGCGCCTGGACCGTCTCCACGATCGGGTCGTCAACCTGGTCGACCCCCTGGGTGGGTCGGTACCCCGGTTCAAGGGCTACACCGCCCGCCTGGCCCAGGCCCTCGACAAGGTCGCCGAGGATCGCCAGTGGATGGCCTCGCCCCGGTGCGACTCCTACCACACCGTGTGGATGCAGATGCACGAGGACCTGCTCGGGGCCATCGGAGCCTCGCGGGAGGACGAGCCCGAGCCGCAGTAGCGCCGTACGCCCAGGACGCACGCACGACCCGGACACACGCAGCCGTTAGACCAGAACAGAGCCAAGGGGGACGCATGGGCCGACGCACAGCCAAGCGGCACAGCCGGGGACTCGGCGCCGCCGGCGCCCTGCTGTTCGTGGTGGCCGGGGCCGGAGTGGTGTGGCCCGGGCCCGAGGTGTCGGCCCAGACCGAGGCCCGCAGCCTGGTGGCGGCCGCCTCGGCTCAGGGCGTCCGGATCACCTACACGGTGCCCGACCTGTTCGTCGTGACCGAGTTCATCGACGGCGGCGGACCGGTGGCCCAGGCCACCGTCGACTCCACCGGCCGGGCCATCAGCTTCGCCTCCCTGCCCTACCCGGGGGAGAACGCCGTCACCGCCAGCGGCCTGGCCTCCTTCGCCACCGGACTGCCGGTGCCCAACTATCCCTTCTACGCCCGGGCCGACCACCCCGTGCAGCCCAGCTCGGAGGTGAAGGACCCGAGCGGGAGCTACGCCATGGTGGCCACCGCCGAGCAGGGCAAGGCGGTCGGGTCGGCCGACTTCGGATTCGGCGGGGCCGAGGCCCCCGTGTCGGGCTCGTCGGCCGACGCCTCCGGCGTCATCGAGACCGACGGGGCCACGGTCGAGGCCGTCTCGGTCTCCAAGGCCATCGACGTCGCCGAGAGCACCCTCAAGATCGCCTCCGTCACCAGCCGCTCGGTCACCACCTACCGCGCCGGGATGGACAAGCCGGAGACGAAGACCGAGCTCCTGATCGAAGGGGCCAAGGTCGGTGAGCAGGCCGTCACCATCGGTCCTGACGGCGTGCACCCGGGCGACCAGACGGTGCCCGTGCCCATCGGCCAAGGCAGCCAGAGCCTGAACGAGGCGCTGGCCCAGGCCGGCATCACGGTCAAGACGATCGCCGGCGACGAACTCGAAGGCGGCGGCGCCGGTGACGCCCTCGAGATCACCGTGAAGCACCCGATCCCCGGGGCCGAGAACGTCCAGGGCACGCTCGTCTACCAGCTCGGCGGAGCCACCTCCTACGTGGCCATCGGTGAGGGCGTCCCCTTCCTTCCTCCCATCGAAGACGTCCCCGTGCCGGCCGAGGCCTCGTCCCCGGCGCCCTCGGGCACCGACACCCGGACGCCCCCGGCAGCCACGGGCTCGGGCCTCGACGCGGTGCCGTCCCTGCCGCCGGGTGTGGCCGGCGAGCCCCTCCCGCTGACCATCGACAACGGCTCGCTGTCCCTGGCCACCGGCCCGGTCGACGGCAGCGCCTACGCCGGCGGCTCCGGCGCCATACCCGGGGCGGGTGCCACCGTGGCCGCCCCGGTCACGGGAACGGCCGAACCCGTCGTCCTGGCCCGGGACTTCTCCGACACCACCAAGGCGCTCTTCGCCATCCTCGGCGTGGCCGGCGCCCTGCTCGTGTCGTCCTCCGCCCTCTGGCGCTTCTTCGGAGTCTCGGCCTAGTGGAGGGACTCACCGCCACGTCCCGGCTCCGCGCCGAGTGGGACTGGGCCCTGGGGTTCGCCCTCATCGGCCTGGGCGGGCTGATGGTGGTGGTCGGGTCCCTGGCCGTGACCGGTTCCGGCTACGCCAGCGACCAGCTCTCCTACATCATCTCCGGCGGTCTGGGCGGCCTGCTGCTCCTGGCCGCGGGAGCCACCCTGATCATCACCGCCGGGCTGTCGGACGAATGGCGCAAGCTCGACCGGGTGGAGGACGCCCTGCCCTGGCCGGCGGTTCCCGCTCCCAGCCTCCGGGTGCTCGTCCGGCGGTGGCGGCTGGTGGCCGCCGTGGGGATGCTCATCACGGCCGCCATCCTCGTCCTGGCCTGGATCCAGGCCTCGGGCGAAGCCGATCCCGTGCCCGCCCTCGAAGCCCTGGGGACCGGGATCATCGGCCTCCTCATCGGCAGCCTGATCGCGGCCTTCTCCACGCTCCGGCTGAAGCGCCGCATCCAGCAGCGGAAGCGGCAACTGTTCGCCCCCTGGAACCAGGTGGGCGAAGCGCCGGCCCCCACCCGGATCCTCAACGGCCGTGTCCTGGTGGCGACGGGCCTGACCCGCTACCACCACGCCGGCTGCCCCGCCGTCGCCGGGTTGGCGACACGAGAGATCAGCCGCAGCCAGATCCCGAAGGAGTTGGAGCCATGCGAGCTCTGCGAGGCGCAATGACCGGTAGCCGGTCCCGGATCGCGCCGGCCATCCTGGCCGTGCTGGTGCTCACCACCGGAGCGGCGTGCGGCTCCCGGCTGGACACGACCGAGCTCCAGGCGGCCAACGGCGCCTTCACCCGGGTGTCCGACGCCGACGCGGCACCGACGGCCGGCGATTCGTCGGCGCTCGGCTTCGAGGACTCCGCCGGTGGCGCGGTGGCGACCGATTCCGGCACCGGTGGGACCGCTTCCGGAAGCACCGCCGGCGCCGGGAGCTCCGGGGCCACCGGTCCCGCCGGCCAGCGGGCCGCCGCCGGCTCGTCCACCCGCACCCCTGCCGCCGCCACGGCGGCCGGGACGGCCTCGGCGGCCTCGCAGCAGGAGGCGTCCCCGGGAGCCGCCGCCACCCCCGGCGCCACCGCGCCCGGCACCCCCGTCCCCGGCACTCCCCAACCGGGAGCGCCCGCCGAGAAGAAGTCGGAACTGCTCCTCGGCTCCTTCGGCGCCGAGTCCGGCATCCTGGGGGCGGTGAGCGGTCCGGCCCCGCCCGCCATCCGGGCCTGGGCCGCCTACATCAACACGCGGGGCGGCGTGAACGGCCACCCGGTCAAGGTGATCCTGGGCGACGACAACGCCAACCCGGCGCGCAGCCAGGCGATCGTCCGCCAGATGGTCGAGCAGGACAAGGTCGTCGCCTTCTTCAACGATTACTCGTTCACGCTCGACGCGGTGATGCCCTACCTGGAGCAGAAGAAGATCCCCATCATCGGCAGCATCGGCGGCCACCCGGCCGGCGACCACTCGCCGATGATGTTCAACCCCCTCCTCGGCCCCGACGTAGGCCAGGCCTGGGGCTTCATCCTCAACACCCTCACCCAGGCGCCGGGCAAGAAGAAGATCGGGATCCTCTACTGCCGGGAGGCCAGCGTCTGCGGCATCCTGAAGGACGCGTTCAAGAAGCTCCTGCCCTACGAGGGTCTGGAGGTCGTCTACGAGGCGTTCGTCTCCCTGGCCCAACCCGACTACACGGGCGAGATGATCCAGGCCCAGAACGCGGGAGCCGACGTCATCCTCCCCCTCATCGACACGGCCGCCCTCAACCGGGTGGTCACCGCCGCCCGGCGCCAGAACTACGAGCCCGCCTTCGTGGGGACCTACAACCTCAACCAGGACCTGATCTACAACTTCGGGGACAACCTCGAGGGGATCTTCCTCACCTCCCGGATGGGGCCCTGGGACACGTCCCCCCTCAACCAGACCTACCGGGACGCCATGGCCCGCTATCAACCCAAGGCCGCCCGCGGTGACCTCGGCGCCGGCGTGTTCGTGGCCGGCAAGCTCCTGGCCGAGAAGATCGGGCCCTTCATCAAGGAGCCACCCAAGACCGAGCAGATCCTCGAAGGCCTCTACTCGCTCAACAACGAGACCCTCGGCGGGCTCCTGCCCGGGGTGGGCTTCAAACGGGATGCCGAGCACGTCGACACCAACCAGTGCATCATCCCGGTGAAGTTCACCGGCGGGAGATTCGTGGCCCAGCCGAAGTTCGTGTGCGCCCCGAACTGGAAGCCGGTCGGCAGCTGAGCGCACCGCTCACCGATCCCACCCACGACCAGAGCGGCCCGCTCACCTTCTGGACGACGGTCAACGCCGCCGAGGCCCTGCCGGGCGTGTCGACCCCGCTCAACTGGACGGTCTTCGGGGAACGGGTGGAGCGCGCCTTCCGGGGCACCTTCGCCGACATGGGGGTCATCCCCGCCTCCGCCGTCAAGGTCCCCGAGTCGGTCGACGACCGCCTGTGGGGCGCCTTCTTCGGCCGGGCGGCCGCCAACCTCGACACCTTCCGCCGGCTGGCCGACCTGACCCCGGGAACCTCGGGCGACGCGCTGGAGGGGCAGATCTTCGGCACCGTCCGCCCGGGCGTGTCC
>JBOGFO010000823.1:0-2254 GCA_050743445.1 Acidimicrobiia bacterium | reverse complement strand
GTGGCATCTTCACCTTCGGTGACGCGGCCTTCCACGGGTCGACGGGGAGCATCAAGCTCAACGCCCCGGTGCAGTCGCTGGTGCCCGACCCCGACGGGGTGGGCTACTGGCTGGTGGCCTCCGACGGCGGTGTCTTCACCTTCGAGTCCGTGTTCCGGGGCTCGATGGGCGGCCAGCCGCTCAACCAGCCGGTCACCGGCATGGTGCCCTTCGGCAACGGCTACCTGATGGTGGCCGAGGACGGCGGCATCTTCAACTTCTCCAACAAGGCGTTCTCGGGCTCGCTGGGCGACAAGCCCCCGGCCAACCCGATCGTGGCCGTCGCTCCCCGCTAAAGGGAGCGTTCCGGTCCGACTGAGGACAAGCGCGAGGGCCGGCCTCAAGGGCCGGCCCTCAGCGCGTACAGTGGCCGCCATGCAGCCAGAGACCATTCCCCACCGGGTTCTGAGCAACGCCGAGCGCCTGGGCAGCACCGCCGCCTATCACGTGCGGGGACCGTCCGGCTGGCAGGCCACACGGTGGTCGGGGTACGGCGACGAGGTGCGCCGGGCCGGGGAGGCCCTGGTGGCCCTCGGCGTGGAGGCCGGCACCCCGGTGTGCATCCTGGGCGCCAACCGGCCCGAGTGGGTGATCTTCGACGTGGGGGCCATGGCCGCCGGCGCCATCCCCGCCGGGATCTACGCCACGTCGTCCCCGTCGGAGTGCGAGTACATCCTGAACCACTCCGAGGCCCCCGTCCTCCTGGTGGAGAACGCCACCCAGTGGGCCAAGATCGCCGCCGTGCGGGACCAGCTCCCGCACCTGCGCCACGTGGTCCTCATGGCGGGCGAGGACGGGGCCGACGACGCCATGGTGCTCTCCTGGGACGCGTTCCTGGCCGGTGGCGACGACGGCAGCGTCCTCGACGCCCGCCTCGACGCCCTGCGGCCCGAAAGCCACGGCACCTTCATCTACACCTCGGGGACCACCGGCCGGCCCAAGGCGGTCATGCTCACCCACGACAACCTGGCCTGGACGGCCTCCCGGGCCGCCGACCTCGTCGGCGCCACCCCGGAGGACCGGGTGCTCTCCTACCTGCCGCTGTCCCACATCGCCGAGCAGATGTTCACCATCCACATCCCGGCGATCACCGGGTCGGCCGTGTACTACGCCGAGTCACTCGACAAGCTGGTCGAGAACCTGAACGAGGTCCGGCCCACGCTGTTCTTCGGCGTGCCCCGGGTGTGGGAGAAGTTCCAGTCCGGCGTGGCCGCCAAGCTGGCCGAGGCCACCGGGGTGAAGGCCAAGCTGGCCGCCCAGGCCATGGCCGTCGGACGCCAGGTGACCGACCGGCGCAACCGGAGCCAGTCGGTACCCCTCCCGCTCGACATCCAGTACAAGGCCTTCCAGAAGGTCGTGTACCACAAGGTCAAGGCCGCTCTGGGCCTCGACCAGACCCGGCTGTGCGCCAGCGGGGCGGCGCCGGTGGCCCAGGAGGTGCTCGAGTTCTTCGCCGGGCTCGACCTGCCCATCTACGAGGTCTACGGCCAGTCGGAGGACAGCGGCCCGACCACCTTCAACGCGCCGGGGCACACCCGCTTCGGGACGGTCGGTCCTGCGTTCCCGGGCGTGGAGGTGAAGATCGCCGGCGACGGCGAGATCCTGGTCCGGGGCCGCAACGTGTTCGCCGGCTACTACAAGGACCCCGAGGCCACCGCCGAAGCCCTGGAGGACGGCTGGCTGCACTCGGGGGACCTCGGCGAGTTCGACGCCGACGGATTCCTCACCATCACCGGGCGCAAGAAGGACATCATCGTCACCTCCGGGGGCAAGAACGTCGCCCCGAAGCTGATCGAGGGGGGCTTCAAGAACCACCCGTTGATCTCGGAGGCCGTGGTCATCGGCGACCGGCGGAAGTACCTGACGGTGCTCCTCACCCTCGACGCCGAGGCCGCCGGCCGGTTCCTCGAGGAGCGGGGACTGTCGGGCCGCCCCGCCGACAACGACGCCGTGAAGGCGGAGATCGAGAAGGTGCTGAACGAGGTCAACACCGATCTGGCCCGGGTGGAACAGGTCAAGAGGTTCTGCATCCTGCCCCGGGAGCTGTCGATCCCCGACGGCGAGCTGACGCCCACGCTCAAGGTGAAGCGCAACGTGGTGCATGAAAACTTCGCCGCCGAGATCGAGGCGATGTACTCGGGGTGAACTAGAGGAAGCGCCGGCGGCGGCCGCCGCCGCCGGGGCGGCGCTTGGGCGCGAAGGGCCGGGGCAGGGC
>JBOGFO010000822.1:0-11690 GCA_050743445.1 Acidimicrobiia bacterium | reverse complement strand
GGGCATGTCGAGGTGGCGGATGCCCAGGTGGCTCAGGGCGTCGATCACGGCGTTGTGGACGGCGGGGGTGGAGCCGACCGTGCCCGACTCCCCGATCCCCTTGGCCCCCAAGGGATTGAGCGGCGTGGGCGTCTCCGTGTTTGCCGCCTCGAAGGAGGGCATCTCGGCGGCGCTGGGCATGGCGTAGTCGAGCAGGGTGGTGGTGAGCGGGGTGCCGTCGGCGGCGTAGACGACCTGCTCCCACAGCGCCTGGGCCATCCCCTGGGCGATGCCGCCGTGTTGCTGGCCGGCGACGATGAGCGGGTTGAGGATGCGCCCGCAGTCGTCGACGGCGACGTGACGGACGGGACGCACCGCGCCGGTCTCGGTGTCGACCTCGACCACGGCCACGTGGGCCCCGAAGGGGAAGGTCGACCCGGCCTGGGTGAAGTCGAAGACGGCGGAGAGGGCGCCGTCCTGGTCGGCGGCGGCCCGGGCCAGCTCGCCCCAGCCGAAGGAGCGGGCGGGCACGCCGGCCACGCCGATCCGCCCGCCGTCGGTCACCACGATGTCCGATGGGGCCGCCTCCAGCAGCTGGGCGGCGAGGTCGCGGGCCTGTTCCAGGACGGCCTCGGTGGCGCCCTGCACGGCGCTGCCTCCGGCCTGGAGGGACCGGGACCCGCCGGTGCCGCCGCCCCGGGGGACGGCGGCGGTGTCGGACTGGACGTAGCGGATCGCCTCCAGGGGGACCTTGAGCTGGTCGGCCACGATCATGGCGAAGGACGTGGCGTGGCCCTGGCCGTGACCGGAGGTCCCCGCCTTGACCGTGACCGTGTCGTCCTCGTGGATCTCCACGGAGCCGAACTCGCCGCCGCCGCCCCCGGCGGTGATCTCCACGTAGATGCTGACGCCGATGCCGAGCTGGACGCGATCGTCCCGGCGGCGACGCTCGGCCTGGTCGGCCCGCAGCTTCTCGTAGCCGGCCCGGCGCAGGGCCTCGTCGAGGGCGGTGGCGTAGTCGCCGCTGTCGTAGGTGACGCCCATCAGCGTCTGGTGGGGGAAGGCGCCGGGGTCGAGCAGGTTCCGCCGGCGGAGCTCCACCGGGTCGAGTCCGAGCTCGGCGGCGGCCATGTCCGTCACCCGTTCCAGCATTGCCGCCGCTTCGGGCCGGCCGGCGCCCCGGAAGGCGCCCATCGGCGTGGTGTTGGTGAGGACGGCGGCGGCGTCGAAGCGGACCCGGGGGATGCGGTAGGGGCCCTGCGCCATCATCCGGGTCGTCCACTGGGGGAGGACGCCGCCGAAGCCGGCGTAGGCGCCGCCGTCGCCGAGGATGCGGCAGCGCAGCCCGGTGATGGTGCCGTCCCGGCGCAGGCCCAGCTCCACGTACTGCACCTGGCCCCGGCCATGGGGCATGGCGACCAGGTTCTCGGAGCGGGTCTCGACCCATTTCACCGGGCGCTCCAGCCGGCGGGCGACGGTCACGGCCACGGCGTGTTCGGCCCCCACCCCGATCTTGGCCCCGAAGGCGCCGCCGACGTCGGGGGCCACCACCCGGACCCGGTCGGGGGGAAGCTCGAACAGCTCGCAGAGCGAGGTCCGGAACCCGTGGGGCATCTGGGTGGCGACGTAGACCGTCAGGTCGTGGCCGTCGCCGTCGTCACCCGGGATCACCGCCACGGCGTTGCCCTCCATGGGCATGACCGCCACCCGCTGGTTCTCGAACCGGCCCCGCACGACGACCTCGGCGCCCTCGAGGGGGTCGTCGTCGGGATCGCGGTGGCCGCTGGACACGTTGGTGCCGAGGGCCTCGAACTGGAGGGGAGCGCCAGGCTCGACGGCCGCCTCCATGTCGGCCACCGCCGGCAGCGGGTCGTAGTCGACCTCCACCGTGGCGGCGGCGTCGACGGCGGCCGCCTTCGTCTCGGCCACGACCACCGCCACCGGGTCGCCCACGAAGCGCACCTTCCCCTCGGCCAGCGGCGGACGGGCACATCTGTCGTCGCTGCCGCCCATCGGCCGCAGGGGGGCCAAGGCGAGGTCGGCGGCGGCGAAGACCGCCACCACGCCCGGCATCTTGACCGCCTCCGATGTCTCCACCGCCAGGAGCCGGCCGTGGGCGAGGGTCGAACGGACGAACTCCAGGTGCAGCAGGCCGTCCACCCGCAGGTCGTCGACGTAGCCCGACCTCCCGAGCAGGATGCTGCGGTCCTCGATGCGGGGTACGGCGTTGCCGAGCAGCGATCCGGGGGTGGGGCGGGCTTGGGCTATGGCAGTGTCATCCCAGCGGTCCATGTCCGGCGATCTTGCCATCGATCGGCCGGATAACGTGACGCGGCGTGACCCGAAACCGCCTCCTCGGGCTGGTCGCCGCCGTGGCGGTGGCGGCCGCCTATCTGGCCTGGGGCAACGTCGAGGTGCCCGATCACCGGGTGCCGGTCACGGGCACGGTGCTCCGTCAGGAGGCCGCCCCGCCCGGGATGTACCACACGATCGTGGTGGAGTACGAGGTCGACGGGAAGCAGTACACGACGAGGCTGCCGGGAGCCCGCAACACCGGGCCCGACGTCGAGTCGTTCCGGCCCGGGGAGGAGGTCGCCCTGCTCCGGTCGGAGGAGGACCCGACCCGGGTCCACCGCCCCGGCGGGCCGTCCTTCGGCGGGTCCAACCCGCTCCCGGCCCCGCTCCTGGCCGTCGGCGTGCTCATCCTCGCCCTGGCCCTTTTCGCCCCGAAGAAGATGGACCTGAGCAAGCCCCGCTGGCTGCGGATGGAGTAGCTGCGCGGGAACCGGCGTTCCTCACGAACACCTGTCGTTCCTCAGGAACGCATGTTGCCGGTGCGGTCTGGCGCCCGGGTCACACGGGCGTCTGCTGGTGCAGCACCCTATGCCAGTCGCCGTCCTCCCGGACGTAGGTGCTGTTGAGCAGCGCCTCGTAGTGCATCTCTCCCCGCTGGGCCTGCACGTGATAGGCGACGATGGCGCTGTCCTCGCCCAGGGGGACGACCCGCTCCTCGCGCATCTCGAAGGAATCCCACGGGTCGCCGCGCATCGAGTCGACGACCTGTGCCCGGTCGTCGATGACCATGCCGCCGGGGAACAGCATGAGGCCGTCGTCGGCCAGTACCCGGTCGTATGCGCCATCGCCCCGCCGGAAACGCTGAGCCCGACCCCGCCGGGAATGCCCGGCCCGACCTCAGGGTTCCAAGAGCCCACGATGCCCGACAAGCCCATGCCCAAGCTGAGTCCCGCCAAGCAGGCGGCCCTGGCCGACCTGCTGACCGAGGAGGAGTTGCGGACCGCGGCCCGGATCGCCGCCCTGACCCGCGACTTCGAGGAGATCGTCGAGGGCGCGGAGAGCTCGAACCTGGACGACGAGCACGACCCCGAGGGTCCGACGATCGGATTCGAGCGGGCGCAGGTCACCGCCCTGCTGAGCCAGGCCCGAGCCCACCAGGCCGACCTGGCGTGGGCCCGGGAACGGCTGGCGGAGGGGACGTACGGGCGGTGCGAGCGGTGCGGCGGGGCGATCGGCCTCGAGCGCCTGCGGGCCCTTCCGACGGCCACCACCTGCGTCGGCTGCGCCCCGGCC
This sequence comes from Acidimicrobiia bacterium, assembly GCA_050743445.1. Classification (GTDB taxonomy): domain Bacteria; phylum Actinomycetota; class Acidimicrobiia; order IMCC26256; family BP-133; genus CAWBJP01. The sequence goes on along the minus strand of JBOGFO010000822.1, from coordinate 8,123 downwards.
TGGCGCCGGTCCCACGCCTGACGGGGTAGCCGGCCGGGCCGGAATGGTTCATTGCCGGCTGTCATTTGCGGCTTAACTCGTGGGCATGCAGCGACGGACGAAGATCGTGGCCACGGTGGGGCCGGCCTCCGAGGATCCGGCCACCCTCCGCAAGATGGTAGTGGCCGGCATGAACATGGCCCGGCTCTCACTGGCCCACGGTCCCGTCGAGGAGACGCTCGAGCGGATCCAGCGCGTCCGCCGGGCGGCGGAGGAAGAGGGCGAGCTCGTCGGCATCCTGGCCGACCTCCCGGGGCCGAAGGTGCGGTCGGCCAGCTTCCCCGAGGGGGGCGTCTATCTGATCGAGGGCGAGGCCGCCGACATTGTTCCCGCCGAGGCCGACGTCACCAGCGACTCCGGTCGCATTGCCGTCGACCTGCCCGACCTCCTGACCCAGCTCCGGGTGGGCGACACCGTTGCCTTGGGCGACGGCGGCATCAAGCTCTTCGTCGAGGTGGTCGACGGCGCTCGCGCCGTCGCCCGGGTGGTGACCGGAGGCCGGGTCCAGGGACGCCCCGGCGTGGTGCTCCCCGCCGGCCGCTCGACGATGAGCACCCCCACGGCGGAGGATCTCCGGCTCCTCGAAGTGGTGTGCGAGGCCGGCGTCGACGCCGTGGCGGTGTCGTTCGTGCGCTCCGCCGTCGAGGTGGAACGCGTCCGGGCCCACGCCGGCCGCGACGCCCCCATGCTGGTGGCCAAGATCGAGACCCAGGAGGCCGTCGATGCCCTCGACGAGGTGATCTCGGCCGCCGACGGGGTCATGGTGGCCCGGGGCGACCTCGGCATCCGCTGTGCCCTCGAGGACGTTCCGCACTACCAGAAGCGGATCATCCGGGCCGGGTTGGCCTACGGGCGCCCGGTGATCACCGCCACCCAGATGCTCGAATCCATGATCCATTCGCCCGCGCCCACGCGGGCCGAGGTGAGCGACGTCGCCAATGCCGTCTTCGACGGGACCAGCGCCCTGATGCTCTCGGGCGAGACGGCCATCGGCCACGACCCCGTGGCCGCCGTGCTGACCATGGCCAAGGTGGCCGCCCGGGCGGAGCGGGACTTCAACCATGAGGGGTGGGGGGCCCTCACCGGGCGCCAGCAGATCTCCGCCACCCGGGGCGCGCCGGCGTCCGTTCGAGTCACGGCGGCCATCTCGGCCGCCTCGTTGCGGGCCGCCACCGACGCCGATGCGACCGCCATCATCGCCTGCACCAACGGGGGCGCCTCGGCCCGGTCGATCGCCCGCTTCTGCCCGACCGTGGGCATCATCGGCGCCACGCCGTCGCCCCGCACCGCTCGGCAGCTCTCCGTGGCCTGGGGTGTCACCCCCGTGGTCATCCCCCGGCAGACCACCACCGACGGCATCGTCAAGTCCGCCATCGCCGCCGCCACCGATCTCGGGCTCATCGCCGTCGGTGACGTCGTCGCCGTTCTCGTCGGGGCGCCCGACGATCCCGAGCCGTGGAGCAACGTCCTCCGCCTCGAACGGATCCGCTGAGCCGCCCCGGCGGGAGCCGGTTCAGGGGGTCGGGGGGCGCCCGACCATCCTCAGGGCCATCTGCTCATGCAGGCCGGCCAGCTCGTCGACCGTGATCGGTCCGTCGGGCCGGAACCAGATGGCGATGCCCATGCCCATCTCCAGGATGGCGAAGGACGTGATCCGGGTGTCGGCCACGTCGAAGACGCCTTCGCCGACACCCGTGTCGAGCAGGTCCCGGAAGCGCTGTTCGTAGCGGGCCCGGTCGCTGACGGTCCTCCGGTAGTGGCGGGGGCTGAGGCTGGCCAGGTTGTGGTTCACGATCTTCGCCGCCACGCCTACTGGGGTGAGCCGGGCGACGATCCGCAACGTCATGGCGGGGAACTGCCCGTCACCGTCCTCGACGGATTCCCGGGCCGGGACTGGATCGTCGACCAGTACGCCGAACGCACGGGGCGGGACCTGTCGGCCGTCCGCTTCTACCAGGTCTTCGGGTTCGTGAAGCTCGCCGTCCTGTGCCAGCAGCTCCTCCAGCGGTATCGGGCCGGCGGGTCGGACGATGCCCGCCTGGCGGTGTACGAGACCCAGGTCCCCGCCATCTGGCGGGAGGCCCGGCGCCTGGTGGAGGCCCCATAGAAGGAAAGGACCCTGCCGTGGAGTTCGCCTTCAGCACCCGCACCGAGGAGCTCCGCAAGGAGCTCGAATCCTTCATGGACGAGCACGTGTACCCGGCGGAGCCGGTCTTCGCCGAGGAAGCCACCCGGCTCGAGAATCCGTGGGACACCCCGCCGGTCATGGAGACGCTCAAGGCCGAAGCCCGCTCCCGGGGCCTGTGGAACCTGTTCCTGCCCCACTCGCCGTTCGGCGCCGGCCTGTCGAACCTGGACTACGCCCCGCTGGCCGAGATCACGGGCCGGAGCCCGATCATCGCCCCCGAGGCGTTGAACTGCAGCGCCCCCGACACCGGGAACATGGAGCTGCTGGCCATGTTCGGGACCCCCGACCAGGTCGACCGCTGGCTGCGCCCCCTACTGGAGGGCGAGATCCGTTCCGTGTACTCGATGACCGAGCCGGAGGTGGCCTCGTCGGACGCCACCAACATCCGCACGACGATCACCCGTGATGGCGACGACTACGTCGTGGCCGGCCGGAAGTGGTGGTCGTCGGGGGCGATGAGCCCGAGGTGCCGGCTGGCGATCGTCATGGGGGTCACCAACCCCGAGGCCGACCGCCACCGGCGCCACAGCATGATCCTGGTCCCGCTGGACACGCCCGGCGTGCGCGTCCTGCGCTCCACCAGCGTGCTCGGCTTCACCGACGGCACCCACGGCGGGCACGCCGAGATCGTCTACGACGACGTGCGGGTGCCCGCCTCGAACCTCCTCGGCGAGGAGGGCGTCGGGTTCGGGATGGCCCAGGCCCGGCTCGGGCCCGGGCGCATCCACCACTGCATGCGCCTGCTGGGGATGGCGGAGCGGGGGCTGGCGGCGATGTGCCGGCGGGCGGGGCAGCGGGTCGCCTTCGGGAAGCCCCTGGCCGAGCAGGGGGTCATCCAGGAGTGGATCGCGGAGTCCCGCATCCGTATCGAGCAGCGCCGCCTGCTGGTGCTCAAGACCGCCTGGCTGATGGACACGGTCGGCAACCTGGAGGCCCGGGTGGAGATCTCGGCCATCAAGGTCGCCGCTCCCGAGGTGGCCCGGTACGTGATCGACCGGGCCATCCAGGCCCACGGCGGCGCCGGGCTCTCCCAGGACTTCCCGCTGGCCCAGCTCTACGCCCAGGCCCGCCTGCTCCAGATCGCAGACGGGCCGGACGAGGTGCACCGGATGGCGGTGGCCCGCCAGGAGCTGCGCCGTCAGGATGCGGCGACCTGAGCGTCGGCCTTGATGGCCGACACCTCGAACTCGAGGGTGACCTTCTCGCCGATGAGCACGCCGCCGGTCTCCAGGGGGGCGTTCCAGGTCACGCCCCAGTCCTTGCGGTTGACCGTGGCCTTGCCCTCGAAGCCGACCCGCTGGTTGCCGAAGGGGTCGATGGCGACGCCGGTGTACTCGAGCTCGATCGTGACCGGCTTGGTGACACCCCGCAGCGTCAGGTCGCCGGTGACCCGGTAGCTGTCGTCGCCGACCGCCTCGACGGCGGTGCTCACGAAGCGGATCTCGGGGTACTCGTCCATGGCGAAGAAGTCGTTGCCCCGCAGGTGGGCGTCGCGGTCGGCGTTGCGGGTGTCGATGCTGGCGGCCTGGATGGTGAGCTGCAGGCTCGACCGGGTGGGGTCCTCGGCGTCGAACCAGCCGGAGCCCTCGTACTCGTTGAACGACCCGCGGACCTTGGTCACCATGGCGTGGCGGGCGACGAAGCCGATCCGACTGTGGCTGGCGTCGATGGCGTACGTGCCGCTGAGCCCGGTGGTGGCGGTGGGGGTTGCGGTGGTCGTCATGGTGGCTCCTCCGTCTCGAAAAGTGGTTGATGTATCATCTACAACTTAGGTGATACATCAACTATTCCCGGTTCCTAGAATTGCGGCGTGGAACCGGTGAGGTGGCTGGACGAGCGCGAGGAACGGGCCTGGCGGGCGCTGCAGGTCATGCAGCACCAGCTGACCGCCCAGCTCGGCCGCGACCTGGCGGCCAACTCCGGCCTGTCGTATTCCGACTACGGGGTCCTGGTGGCGCTGACCGCCGATCCCGACGGGAGCATGCGGGTCAACGAGCTCGGCTGCCAGCTGGGCTGGGAGAAGAGCCGGGTCTCCCACCAGGTCGCCCGCATGGAGGAACGGGGCCTCGTCACCAAGGTGCGCTGCGGCTCCGACCGCCGGGGCGCCTTCGTCATGATCACCGACGAGGGGCGGGCGGCGATCGCGGCGGCGGCGCCCAGCCATGTGGCCGCCGTCCGCCGCCTCGTCATCGACCGCCTCACCCCCCGCCAGCTCGACGCCCTGAGCGCCGCCGCCGAGACCGTCCTGGCGGCCCTGGCCGACGAGGCCCCCGACCCCCCTCCCATCGCGCGTTAACCAAACCCGGCCCAGCGCCGGGTTTCGCTAACGCGGGACGGCGTTCGGGCCGGCGTTGGCCGGGGAAAGCGAACGGCGCAGTGAGGGGTGGGGGGTGGCGGGCCTGCTCGTTCCGGCGCCCGGCGGGTGCTTTCGGGGAAATTGCACGTGGGACGTGCACTTCCCCCGGGAACCAACAACGGCAACCACACGACGCCGCTCGAGCAACACCCCGCCCCCCTGAGCCGAGGTTTTTCGGTACCTCCCGGCGCCGGCCGGCTGCCCCCCGTCCCGCGTTAGGAGCCGTAACGAAATAACATTGCCGTCGTGGTGGGTGCCGTAGCCTGTTGTGATGGTGGTCGATGAGGAGACGCTGGCCCGGAAGTTCGCTGATTTGTGGCCGCACCTGAATGAGCGGCAGCGGCGCTTGGTGGTGGGCGCGGAGGCGAAGGCGCTGGGGCGGGGAGGGGTGACGGTGGCGGCGCGGGCGGCTGGTGTTTCTCGTCCCACGGTGGCGAAGGCGTTGGGTGAGCTGGCGGAGCCTCCGGTGGAGATAGCGCCGATGCGGTCCCGTCGGGCTGGCGGTGGCCGCAAGCGGGCGGTGGCGCGTGACCCTGGTCTGGTCGAGGCGTTGGAGGCGTTGGTCGATCCCGAGAGCCGGGGCGACCCCGAGTCCCCGCTGCGTTGGACGTGTAAGTCGACCCGCCAGTTGGCGGGGGCGTTGTGCGAGGCGGGTCACCCGGTGAGCCATGTGCGGGTGGCGGACATCCTCCACGGGTTGGGTTACAGCCTGCAGGGCAACGTCAAGACCAGGGAAGGCAAGCAGCATCCTGACCGCGACGCCCAGTTCCAGTACATCAACAAGACGGTCAAGGCCCGGCTGCGCCGGGGGTTGCCGGTGCTGTCGGTGGACACCAAGAAGAAGGAACTCGTCGGGGAGGAGCCTGGTTACAAGAACGGCGGGCAGGAGTGGCAGCCCAAGGCAACGCCCGTCGAGGTGGGCGTGCACGACTTCCCGGACCCGGCGGTGGGTAAGGCTGTCCCGTACGGGGTGTACGACGTCGGCGCCAACGCCGGCTGGGTCCTGGTGGGCTCCGACGCCGACACCGCCGCCTTCGCCGTGCAGGCACTGCGACGTTGGTGGGACAAGGTGGGATGCGATGCCTACCCCGACGCCGACAAGCTCCTCCTCTGCGCCGACGCCGGCGGGTCCAACAGCTACCGGACCCGGCTGTGGAAGACCGAGCTGTCAGCGCTGGCCACCGAGACCGGCCTGACGGTCACGGTCTGCCACTTCCCGCCAGGGACCTCGAAATGGAACAAGATCGAGCATCGCCTCTTCTCGATGATCACCATGAACTGGCGGGGCCGGCCACTCACCAGCCACGAGGTCATCGTGGAACTCATCGGAGCCACGACATCCAAGACAGGCCTCAAAGTCCAAGCCGAGCTCGACCGAGGCGTCTACCCCAAAGGCATCAAGGTGAGCGACGCCGAACTGGCAGCCGCCGGAGTCCGCCCCCACAAGTTCCACGGCGAGTGGAATTACGACCTCCGGCCCCAACCCAAGATCACTACCACGTAGTTACGCCAACGTTATTTCGTAACAAGCCCTAAGTGGAATCGGCGTGCCCGGAATGACAAGGCCGGGGTAGGCGTATCGACAAGGGGTATCTGGAAGTAGCCTCCAGTCCCTCGGAAGCTGAGCCCGGAGGCGGCGATGGGCAACCGGTGGGACGAGTCACAGGTGCCATCCCTCGGGGGCCGGGTCGTGCTCGTCACCGGGGCGAACTCGGGTCTCGGGCTGGCGGAGTCAAAGGTCTTCGCCCGCCACGGCGCCCGGGTGCTGATGGCCTGTCGCAACCTCGGCAAGGCGGAGGCGGCGGCGGCCGAGGTCCGGGCCGAGGCCAGCGGCGGGGCCAGCATCGACATCGTGTCCCTCGACCTGGCCAGCCTCGCCTCGGTGGCGGCGGCGGCCAAGCTCGTGCGGGACCAGGAAACGCGCCTGGACCTGCTCATCAACAACGCCGGTCTCATGGCCATCGACGAAGCCCGGACCGAGGACGGCTTCGAGATGCAACTCGGCGTGAACCACCTCGGCCACTTCGCCCTGACGGCCCAACTGGCGCCCCTGGTGCTGTCGACCCCGGGGTCCCGGATCGTGTCCATGGCGAGCGTCGGGCACCGCTTCGCCCAGTTCCGGGCCGACGACCTCTTCTTCGAGCAGCGGGGCTACAACCGCTGGCGCGTCTACTTCCAATCCAAGCTGGCCAACCTGTTGTTCACCGCCGAGCTCCACCGGCGCCTGAGCGAAGCCGGCGCCGGGACGATGGCGCTCGCCGCCCACCCCGGTGGCACCAGCACCGATCTCGGCGTCGAGGGTGGCGGTGTCACCAACACGCTGGTCAAGCCGGTGATGATGATGCAGCAGCCAGCGTCGCTCGGCGCCCTGCCCCTGGTGCGGGCCGCCACCGACCCCCACGCCCGGAGCGGGCAGTTCTACGGACCGCAGTGGATGATCGGCGGCTACCCGCGGCTGGAGACGCCCGGCCCTCAGGCCCGGCGGGCCGACGACGCCCTCCGGCTCTGGGAGCGCTCGGAGGAGCTCACCGGCGTCTCCTTCGACCTCTCCGGCTGACGGGGTCTTCCCGGGGCCTATCCGGACCGTTTTGGTTTTGCGGAGCCTTCGCTGCGACGTAACGTCGGAGTGCGCCAAACGAACGCAAGAGCAACTGCACCTTTCTTAGCGAACGAACACACCGCCACTTGTTTGCTGATGACCCGAGGGGGGCCTTGTGGATGTGCACGACGAGTTCGCCGCTGTTGTCGAAGCGTCTCATGCCGCGATGGCCGATTTCGTGAACGGGAACCCTGAGCCCTTCATGAGGCTGTACTCCCAACGCGACGACGTCAGCCTCGGCAACCCGTTCGGCCCGTTCCGGCGCGGGTGGTCTGACTGCTCCGACATGATGGAACGCAGCGCGACCGTCTACAGCGAGGGCAAGGCCATTGCCTTCGACACCGTGGCGACCCACGTGACCGCCGACCTGGGGTGTCTGGTGGAGATCGAGCGGTACCAGGCGAAGATCGGCAACTGCGCCCAGCCGGCCACGGTCACGCTGCGGGTGACGACGATCCTCAGGCCTGAGGACGGCAGTTGGAGAATCATCCATCGCCACTCCGATCCCATTGCGCACCCGCAACCGCCGGAATCCGTGATCAACGAATAGCCTCTCTCCCCCATGAGGGCTGTGATCTACGCGGAGACCGGGGATTCCGATGTGCTCCGGCTCGTCGACCGACCGGCACCCGAACCTGGTCAGGGGGAGGTCCGGGTGCGGGTCATGGTGTCGGGCGTGAACCCGAGCGACTGGAAGTCGCGGCGGGGGATGAGCGCCGCCCAGGCGCTGCCCTTCCCCGAGATGGTGCCGAACCAGGACGGCGCCGGGATTGTCGACGCGGTCGGCGACGGTGTCACCTCCCTGCAGGTCGGGCAGCGGGTGTGGGTCTGGGAGGCCGCCTTCAAGCGGGCGGATGGCACCGCCCAGGAACAGGTCGTCCTGCCCGCCCGCCAGGTCGTGGCGCTCCCCGACCACGCCTCCTTCGACGTCGGCGCCAGCC
>JBOGFO010000821.1:0-11124 GCA_050743445.1 Acidimicrobiia bacterium | reverse complement strand
CCGCCGGGCCGCGGGGCTCCACCCCCGCCGCCACGGGAGAACCCACCCTCACGGGGACCACTCGGGCTGGGCGGAGAAGGCCGGGCCACGCCGGGAGGCGGCGGAATCGGCTTATCGGTGAAACGGCTCCGAGGAGGCGGAGGAGGAATCTTCGTGCCGGGCTGCTCCAACGTCTCGCGCCGGGGCTCGGAAACGTCAGGGGCCGGCGGGGCGACCGGAGCCGGCGGCGCGACCGCGGGCGGGGCCATCGGAGGCGCCGATGAGGCCGCCGGACGGGGCGCTTCCATCGGAGGGCGCGCCGGTTCAGGCGCCACCGGAGCAGGCGGCGGCCGCAACTCGGTCGGCGGCCGCAGCTCGGGCGGGGCGGGTGCAGGCGGTTCGACCGGATGCACGCGCCCGGCGCCCTCGGTGGAACGAACCCACCGGTGCGGTTCGGGGGCGGGCTCGGCCACCGGGCTCGGCTCGGCGGCGAGGGGCTCGGGTCGGAAGGAGGGCTCGGGAGCGGACTCGGGCTCGACCGGCCGGCGCAGGCCCTCGGTGTCGGCGAGACGCCGGACGCGATCGGCCTGGGCGTCCTCGATGGAGGACGAGTGGCTCTTCACTCCGATGCGAAGTCGTTCGCACAGATCGAGCGCCTCTTTGTTCTGGAGCCCGAGCTCTCTCGCCAGCTCGTAGACCCGGATCCTCTTGCTCGCCATGTACTCCTTCTTCTCTGTGTTCTGCTGGTACTACACAACTAGTTTCCCACGGACACATGCCAGCTGGTCCCCGCTGACCTCGGTGCGCAGGGCTCTTCCGAAGGCCCGCCGACGGACCGCAGCCTCGAAGCAATCCGGGGTCGTACCGGCGCACAACCACGCCCCTCGCCCGGGCTCGTGCCGGCCCACGGCCAGCGCCCCGTCCGGGCGGCGGACGATGCGAACGAGCTCGGCGGCGGGCGCCGTCCGGCGGCAGCCGATGCACGTGCGCTGCGGGCGGCTACTCATCCCGCTCCGCTCCGACCGTTTGACCCGAAGGTTCGGCCACGTCGGCCGTCCCCTCGGCATCGTTGGCTTCGAGGGACACCTCAGCCACCTCGGCTACTTCAGCTACCTCGGCCTCAGGTTCGGCCGCTGCCTCCGTGTCAGCCGTGGCGGACGGTTCGGGATCGGGGGGCTCGGGCGCCAGATCGGTGGCGGCCTCCACCTCGCCCCAGCCGGCGGCCTCGGCGGAGACCGCCTCGCCACCCTCGGCCGGCTGCCACAGCAACTCGCCGCCCTGACCCTTAACCCACTCGCCCGCGGCCCATTCATCCTCGGCCCGGGCGGCTTCCTCCATGAGCTGGCTCTCGCTCTTGATGTCCACCCGCCAGCCGGTGAGGCGAGCGGCCAGGCGGGCGTTCTGCCCCTCCTTGCCGATGGCCACCGACAGCTGGTAGTCGGGCACCACCACCTCGGCGGTGGCCGTCTGGTGCTCGACGTGGACCTCCTTCACCTTGGCCGGGGAAAGAGCCTTCATCACAAACTCGGCGGGGTCCGTCGAGTAGGGGACGATGTCGACCTTCTCGCCCCGCAGCTCGTTCACCACCATGCGGACCCGCGAGCCGCGGGCCCCGACACAGGCGCCGACGGGGTCCACGTTGGAGTCGTTGGCCGCCACTGCGATCTTGGTCCGGTGACCCGGTTCCCGGGCGATGGCCTTGATGTCGACCACGCCTTCCACGATCTCGGGCACCTCGAGCTCGAAGAGCCGCTTGATGAGCCCGGGGTGGGTGCGCGACACCACGATCTGGGGACCCTTGGAGGTCTTGCGAACCTCGACGATGTAGGCCTTGAGCCGGGCGCCGTGCTCGTAGCGCTCGTAGGGGACCTGCTCGGCCTGGGGCAGCAGGGCCTCCACCTTGCCCAGGTCGAGGAGCGTGTAGCGGTGGTCGGACTGCTGAATGATGCCGGTGACGATGTCGCCCTCCCGACCGGCGTACTCCTCGTACTTCATCTCCCGCTCCGCCTCGCGGATGCGCTGGAGGATGACCTGCTTGGCCGTCTGGGCGGCGATACGCCCGAAGTCCGTGGGGGTGTCATCCCACTCGCGCACGACGGCGCCTTCCTCATCGAGTTCCTGGGCCACGACGCGGAGGTCGCCACTTTCGGCGTCGATCTCGACCAGGGCCTCTTCGGCGGCGTTGGGCATGCGCTTGTAGGCCGTCACGAGGGCGTTGGCCAGGGCCTCGAGGAGGATCTCGAAGTCGATGCCCTTCTCCCGCTCGATGACGCGCAGGGCCTCCATGAGCTCGAAGTTCATGCTGACCCTCCTCCGGGGACGGTCGCCGATGCCACGGCAGCCTTTTCGTTCTTCGCGGGCTTCGGCTTTCCTGGCTTCGGCTTCCCAGGCTTCCCGGGCTTGGGCTTCGCCGGCGGGCCCCACTCGAACACCGTGCGAGCGGTGGCGATCGCCTCGTAGGCGAACCGGCGTCGTTGCCCGTCGACCTCCAGCGCCACGCCTTCGTCGTCGGCCTCCAGGAGCGGGCCCCGGTGCCGCCGGGCACCGTCGACCGCCTCGTGCGACTTGACGGTGATGGTGGTGCCCACGAACCGGGCGAAGTCGGCCCGGTTCCGCAGAGGCCGCTCCAGGCCAGGGCTGGACACCTCCAGGGTGTACGGACCGCTCACCACCGCCTTCTCGTCGAGGACGGCGGAAACGGGAGCGCTGGCCTGGGCCAGAGCGTCGAGGTCGACCCCACCGGGACGATCCACGGCGAGGCGCAGGGTCCGGGCGCGGCCCGACCCCACGATCTCGGCGTCGACCAGTTCCAGACCCAAGCGGTCAAGCACGGGTTCCACCGTGCCTCGCACCGCCTCGAGGTCGACCACTGCGACTCCCTTCTCAAGAAAAAACGTGGGCCTACGCCCACGTCCCTGGATGCCCTCGAGGACACTCTGCCCCCGGGGCGCTCGGCCGTAAGGGACAGAAGTATAGTCCCTTCTCAGACGAGCAGACCGGCCACGTCCTCCAGCGGAAGTTCGTCGCGCTCGCCCGTCGCCCGCACCTTACGCTCCACCACTTCGCGGGCCAGACCCTTGCCTCCGAGGACCAGCTGGACGGGCATTCCGAGCAGGTCCGCATCGGCGAATTTGACCCCGGGGCTGGCCTCCCGGTCGTCGTAGAGCACGGCCAGACCGGCGTCCTGGAGGGCGCCGTAGAGACGGTCGCCGGCGGCCACGATGTCGGGTGCCGCCTCCCCCTTGCCCGGGAGGCTGATGAGGTGCACGTCGTAGGGCGCGAGGCCCGCGGGCCAGTTCAGTCCGCCCTCGTCGTGATGTTCCTCCACCACGGCCGCCACCACCCGGGAGACGCCGATGCCGTAGCAGCCCATCACCATCGGATGCTGCTCACCGTGCTCGTCCCGGTACAGCGCGCCGATGGCCTTCGAGTACTTGGTGCCGAGCTGGAAGGTGTGGCCCACCTCGATGCCCCGGTCGACCGACAGCGACCCTCCGCAGCGGGGGCAGGGGTCGCCGGTCACCACGGTGGCGAGATCGGCCACGGAGCCCACCTGGAAGTCGCGGCCGGCGACGGCGTGGCGGACGTGGTGATCGACCCGGTTGGCGCCGGTCACCCAGCCCCGGCCGGCTTCGGCGACCACGGCGGGATCGGCCATCACCGATGACGCGCCGGGGAAGTGGGGCCCGATGTAGCCCTTGGGCACGTCGGGATGGGCTTCGAAGTCGGCGTCGTCCCACAGGCGGGTGGCCCGGCCCCCCATGGCCCGGTTGAGCGCGTAGGGGTTGACCTCCCGATCCCCGGGCACCAGGGCCAGGCCGAGACCCTCGCCGGTGTCGAAGGCGATGCACTTCAACATGCCGCCGGGCTCGACGTCGAGGTGGTCGGCCACCGCCTTGATGCCGGGCATCTCCGGGGTGTGCACCTCCTCCATGGCCGGCGTGTCGCCGGCCGCCTCGCCGGCGGCCACCTTGACCGGCCCCCGGACCGCCGCTTCGACGTTGGCGGCGTAGTCGCAGTTGCGACACCAGACGAAGTCGTCCTCCCCCACCGCGGCCACGGCCATGAACTCGTGGTTCACGTCGCCGCCGATCTCCCCGGCCTGGGCCTCGACGGGACGGAAGGTCAGGCCGCACCGGGTGAAGATCCGGTGGTAGGCGTCGTACATCTGCTGGTAGGTGGTCCGGAGGCCCTCGATGTCGGCGTCGAAGGAGTAGGCGTCCTTCATGAGGAACTCGCGGCCCCGCAGGAGACCGAAGCGGGGGCGCAGCTCGTCCCGGTACTTCCAGCCGATCTGGTACAGGTTCACGGGCAGGTCGCGGTAGCTCTGGTACTCACCCGCCACCGTGACGGTGATGACCTCCTCCGCCGTCGGGGCCAGGCAGAAGCCCGTCTCCTTGCGATCCAGGAGCTTGAACATCAGGGGTCCGTAGGCTTGGTCGCGGCCCGTGCGCTCCCAGTACTCCAGGGGCTGGATGATGGGCAGGAGCAGCTCCTGGGCCTCGGCCGCGTCCATCTCCTCCCGCACGATCTGCTCGACCTTGCGCAGCACCCGGTGGCCGAGGGGTAGCCAGGCATAGACCCCCGCCGCCACCTTGCGGATGTAGCCGGCCCGCACCAGGAGCCGGTGGCTGTCGACCTCGGCATCCGAGGGGTCGTCCCGCAGGGTTCTGAGAAAGAGCCGCGACATCCGCATGAACCGGACACCTTAACGATCGCCCGTCCCCACCGGCTCTGTGAATATGGTCCGGTGATCCATGAGGCGGCGTCCCGCGGCTACCAGGCGTCGGCCGACACCTACGAGCGGGCCCGGCCGGGCTACTCGGCCGAGGCCGTGGAGCACCTGCTGGAGGGACTCCGCGTCGTCCCGGGGGACGTGGTGGTCGACGTCGGAGCCGGTACGGGCAAGCTGACCCGGGTCCTCGCCGCCCAGGGCGCCACCACCGTGGCGGTCGAGCCGGTGCAGGCGATGCGGCGGATCTTCGCCTCGATGCAGCCGGGGATGCCGGTCCTGGGGGGGACGGCCGAGGCGCTCCCCCTGCGGGCCGGTCGCGTGGCCGCGGTGGCCGTCGGCCAGGCCTTCCACTGGTTCTCCGCCGCCAGCGCCCTGGCCGAGTTCCACCGGGTCCTGCGTCCCGGGGGTCGCCTGGGAATGGTCTGGAACGTGCGGGACGAGTCCGTCGGCTGGGTGGCCGCGCTGACCCGCCTCATCGACTCCCACGTCGGCGCGGGCCCGACCTTCCGCAGCGGCGCGTGGCAGCGGGCGTTCGACTCCACGCCCCTGTTCGGCCCACTGCACGCCGCCACCTTCCCCAACGAGCAGCGGGTCGACGTCGACGGTGTCCTGGCCCGGGTCGCCTCGATCAGCTACATCGCCGCACTCCCCGAGGCGGGCCGCCGCCGGGTCACCGACCAGGTTCTGGTCCTCCTGGCCGACCACCCCGACACGGCCGGCCGGGACGAGTTCGTCATCCGCCACCACACCGACGTCTTCTGGTGTGAGCGCCGGCACTAGTTGACACCACGCCCGAACTCGCCTGCGCCGCCTGAAAGACACCCCATGACCACCGCTTCCGGCCCCACCCACCGGCCAGCACCTCGGGGTCCCCGCCGCCAGCCGGGACCCGGACCACGGCGCTCTCGCCCCCTCGGTGCCTGGTGGAGAACATCGTCTGGCCGTCCGGAGCGAAGGTCGCTCCCGCAAACTCTCGCGGGAGACGTTGGACATCGTCCGGTTCGTCGGTCCGAAACACCAGCGTCTCCTGCCCGACGGCGATGAGATGCTCTTCGTCGGGTGAGATCTCAAAGGTGAACAGCCGTGCCCCAGGGTCCCGCTTGTCTGCGATCGGGATGGTCTTCCGCTTCTCGATATCGACGAACACGCCGCCACCATCGCCTGAAGTATCGGGAAAGAACGCGAATCGAGTGCCGCCCCCGACATCAAGGGCAAGGCCCAGCGCCGATCCGAGCTCGATCGGAGCGAGCGCGGTCATCTTGTCTTCCTCAGCGTCCACCATCACCAGTTGCGGTCATCGCCGGTGCTCTGGAAGAAGGCAATGCCGGAGGCGTTGAGCCCGAGGCCTCCCCTCGGCTCCACCTCCGGGCCTTCGATGTCCCGGCGGTCGGTGCCGTCGGGGTTCACCGAAGCCAGTCGCCCCGTCCTCGCCGACGATGACGATCCGCCCGTTCTTCGCGGCGGGGTGGCCGGCGCTGGTCTCGCTCGCAGGGGTTGCGCCGCCGGTGCTGTCCCCGTCCCCGCCGCCACCTCCGCAACCCAGGACCACCATGGCCATGACCGCGGCGAGGACCTGCCCGGCGCGCCAGAGTCCTAAGGTTCGACACGTCATGTTGGCTCCCCTCCTGGGGGCTCACTGGTCCACCATTTCCTTCCTGAAGTGGATCAGGGTTTTGTCGGCTTCTCGGTGACGCTCGGGGGATGGCCAGTGAGGCGAGCCGTTCCATGGCCACGATGAGTACCGCCGCCCCCGGCGCACCGAGGCCCCATGACCGCCGCGTGTTAGCCGCCCGTCGCAGTCTGGATCGCCTGCCAGGTGTTGTGGACCGAGACCGCGTTCTGGTCCAGGGCCTGGGAGAGGGTGGTGAGCGCCTTCTTGAACTGGGTGTCCCACTCCTCCCGGAAGCGGATGGCCGCCGCGCCTTCCCAGACCGTGGTGCGCAGGGCGTTGTCGATCCGCGACATCAGCTCCTGGACGGCCACGCTCTCCTGCTGCATGCGCTGTTCCAGGGCCTGCATCTGGGGGATGTTCGCACCAACGGCGCCCCCGGTCATGCTCATGGGCAGGCCTCCTCGTCTTCCCCGAGGTCGTGGGTCTCGGTCGGCTGCATCCGGGAGGGCGCTGTGCACCCCACCCCGACGGCAGCCGATGCTACCGGAGCACCTCGCGCCGGTCACTGGGAATTCCAGGCGGATGGAGCGTCATCCGCCGGTTACCCAATCGACGGTGCGGTGGCCCCCCGGGTCCAAACGGCGAAAATGGCCTTGGGGCGGCGCCGCCCGGTGAGCACAATGGAGCGGCGACGGCGAGGAGAGTGTGATGGAGGACCCGAACGTCTACCGGGAGGTGATCACCGGCCTCCGGACACAGATCCAGCGGCTCCATCCCGGCTCCGGTGGTGACCTGGTCGAGGGGGCCCGTCTCGCTCACCGCCCCGACGTCTGGGGCGGCCCGTTCGCGGCGCGGTGGACCGCCGACCTCGACGGGAGGATGAACCATCTGGTCAACCAGATCATCGACGCCGATCTGATGGGCCTGCTCAAGCGGCTCGAGGCGGAGCTGGCCGGGTTGGAGGAAGCCACCAGGGCCCCATCCGTGCCCATGCCGTCACCACCTCCTCCGGGCTCGGCGAAGCCGACGCTGTGAGCCCCGAGCCGGCCTTCTCGGGCCTGGACCCGGACAAGGTCCTCGACCTGGCCAAGCGCTGCATCGGCGCCGCCGGCCTCGTCCGGGACTCCGCCCGGACCGTGAACGCGGACCTGGCCCGGGTCCACCCCGGCGAGCCGGCCCCCTACCTCACGGCCCTCAACGACTTCGCCACCTGGCTGGAGCAAAGCGCCGCCGACCTGACCAAACGGGCCAACGCCATCGCCATGATCCAAGCCGTCGACCGGCTTCCCTTCATCAGCCTCGGGATCGTCGTTCCCCTCCCCGCCCACCGCTTCCCCTCGAAGGCGCAGGCCGAAGCGAAAGTCAACGAACTGCTCGGCAAGAAGAAGTTCAAACCCCAGGACTACATCGAGGACCCAGGCAAGCTCGAGAAGCTCTCCCGCGAGGTGGCCAGATACGCCACCGACCCCGACTTCGCCGCCGCCTTCGTCCGCCGCTTCGGCACCGAGAACCTCGTCGACATCCCCCGGACCCTGCAGGACTGGGAGTTCCAGCGCGCCATGACCGGCACCACCGCCGGCATGTACCACGACCACTACCGCCAGAACAAGACGTGGATGAAGAATGACCCCGAAGACGTGCGCGGCATCCTCTACGCCTTCTCGTCCGTGCTCGCCACGGCCACCCGGTCAGCCGATGCGGACGTCAACAAAGTCGTGAACGACGTCGCCAAGGACGACGACGCCGTCGCCCTGTCCTGGCTCATGGCGCCCGGAAACCTCGTCTTCGGTACCGACTTCCTCCTCACCGCCTTCCGCAACGGCGTGGTCAACCGGATCGTCGAGGAGAACCTCAACGCCACCAACACCCACTACCAGGAGACCTACCCCCTCGGGGCGATGGGCGGCGACGGCCTGCCTCTCGACCCCAAGGTCAAGATCCTCGAAGCCCTCGCCCGCAACTCCCAGGCGGCTCTCGCCGCGACCAACGATTTCAAGAAGCCGATCGAGGTCTTCCGCCCGGGAGAAGAGTCCACCAAGGTCAAGCGGCCTCTTGACCTGCTCTTCAAGCATGGAACCTACGCTGACAAGGGGGCGGCGCTGGGGTCGGCGCTGGCTGCGGCCAACGAGGAGCTCCATCGGCTCGCGTCCAACCCGAACCTCACCACCGCCGAGTCGGACGACTATGCCAAGCGGGCAAACCAACTGACCATGAGGATGGCGCATGAGGTGACCCGAGGCCGAAAGGAGATCGATGCCGTCGTCCAGTCCCTGGCCGATCTCCTGGCGCGCCGGCATTTGGATGAGTTGCACCAGTCCGCGCTCCGGAAGGAGTCGGAGATCGATCCCAAGACGAGATTGGACATGTGGGGCACCAAGCCCGATGGGATGATCGGAATGGCCGGACCGGAAGCAATTGGGTTGTCCGCGCCGCAGACCACTGAACTCCTGGCGGCCATATCCGCGGACAAGGCTGCAGCCGAGGCATTCATGAACTCGGTCGCAAGCTTTCAGGCTCAGCTTGCCCGCGAGGCGGTCCTCTCGGGGGCAGATCTTGGATCAGCTTGGGCTGCGAAGATCGGTGCATTCCAGGGCACGCTTATCAACGCAGTGTCACACGTGAAACTCAGGGATCACAAGGCTGCCGTGGCCCGCAACAAACTGATCCTCGATTCGATTGATAGCGTGATCAGTTTCATCCCGGGAAGCAAGCTCAAAGACGTCGTCCTATCCCCCTTCATCAGCAACGCTGCAAAGGACGCCATTCTTCCGGAGCCTTCCTTGGAGATGGTGCAGACCGATGCACATTGGCTCAAGCAAGAGGTTGACGTTAAGTTGAGGGCACTGGTCGCCGCGACGCTTCATGAGGCCGGGGCGCTCGGTGCTCCGGACAAAGTCGTCGCCGACATGGAACACTGCGTTCAAAGTGCGCGGGGCGCTGGTGCTGAGAGTGACCCGACCTTTTTCCGGCGACCACCTGACGGCGATGGCAGTCTCATTCCCTACGGTGAGTTGGATGAGTCCCAGCAGATGGCCTTTGACAACTGGGTGACAGGCAAAGAGGTTCAGGCAGTTCCACTGGCCAGGGAAGCGTTCAATGAAGCCCGTGACGCTCTGAATGGAGTGCATCGTGCTCGTGGCTGATGGCTTCGGAAGTCGTCTTCAACACTTGCTACTCAATGCGCTCCTTGTTGCAGCCGTTGTTCTCGGTGCTTTTGGATGTGGCGACGATGACGAGCAGCAACGACGCGATGCGGTTCAGCAAGAGGAGGATAACTACCGGCTCCATGAAGCCGGTGCAAAGGTGGTCGAGAGTGCTTATGACGAGGGCCGTCTCGGTTCACCTGAGAAGGTGCAAGCTGATATTCAGAAGTATGTTGAGGAAGCGATTGGCAGAGGTGCGGAAGATCCACAGTTTGTCGGACCTGATGGACGGTTGATCCCCTTCGTTGAGCAGACGCAAGATCAGCAGACGGCCTTTCTCGCCTGGATCAATGGTCCAGAAGTTCGAGGGGCGGTTGGCCGAGAGATCGTTGCGGCCCGGGACGAAGCCCGACAGGAGCTGGAGCGCGGAAAGTAGCGAGAGCTGTGGCTCGTGCTTGTTTGGCAGCCAAGATCAGCCAATGTTTCGGAGTCGGACGGCTCCGAGACCATTCCGAGGTTCTGGAGAAGTGACGGTGAAGGTATTCGAATCCTGCCCTATGGCGCGATGACCCAGGATCAGCAGGATGCGCTGATGGACTGGATTGACGGGCCTGTGCAGGAATCGCCGCCTGCGAGAGATTCCCTCACTGCAGCCTTGAGGGAATTTAGCGAGAAAAGATGATCAGGACAAGGGATAGCGTGCTTGCTCGCGTACGCACCGTTGCGCTCCTCGTATGTCTCGCCGTGCTGCCTGTTCTTCACGGCTGTGACGGCAGCGAGCCCACGCCCAAGGAATCTCAGTCGGATGCCAGGGGGGCGGAATACTTCGAACAGCAGGCAGGCGCGGTCTCGCGCGCACTCGAAGATGGAAGGTTCGGCCCGAGAGCAGACGTGCTCGTCGAGATGGAAGCGGCCGCCAAGGAAGAGACCATCGTTGACGAGACAACCTTTGAGGAAACCGTTCCTCGCTTCTTCGGCCGCATCTTGCCCTGGAACGAGATGAACGAAGACCAGCAGGATGCGTTCATCACTTGGATCAACGGGAGCGAGCGGGTTCAGGCGGCGGTTGGCGACGAGTTCACTCGGATCCTCAATGACTTGAAACTTGAGCGGTCTGCAGCGGACTAGGGGTCCGGTATACAGCCGACTGCGGGTACTTCGATAGCGGGTGTGGCTGACCGCGTTTGTGTCTATGGAGCCTTGGCTATTGGGTGAAGAGGGTGGGGATGGCCTGTCCGGGGGCGCGGGCGAAGGCGGTGAGCCAGTCGATGGCGTCGATGCCCTGTTGGTTGGCGGTGCGGAGCACGGTCATGATGCGGCTCTGGGTGAGCGCTCCTCGCCAGGTCCGGTTCCCACCGCTCACTTTCCGGTGACCACCGCCGGTCTCACCGCTTCCTCGGCCAGGTAGTTCGTGGCGGCACGTCGGGCCGGGTCAGGAAGGCGAAGAGGGCGTGCTCGTTGTAGAGGTGGTTGACCGCCGGCGGTTGGCGTCGTGGGGGTGGGCCTGGCCGGCGAGGAGCTCGATGCGGTCAATCATGTCGTCGGCCGCAACAGCCTGCTCGTCGGAAGGCAGGTCCCGGGAGGCAAGCGAGTCGATGCGCGCCGGCGTTGAAGACCGGCATGCTCGGTGACAAGCTGGCCGGCAAGGCTGAGGT
>JBOGFO010000820.1:0-3566 GCA_050743445.1 Acidimicrobiia bacterium | reverse complement strand
ATGCTGAGCTCCCACCCGGCGGTGGCCGAGGTCTGCTATCCGGGCCTCGCCGGCCATCCCGGCCATGACCTGGCCGCCCGCCAGATGCGGGCCTTCGGG
This sequence comes from Acidimicrobiia bacterium, assembly GCA_050743445.1. Classification (GTDB taxonomy): domain Bacteria; phylum Actinomycetota; class Acidimicrobiia; order IMCC26256; family BP-133; genus CAWBJP01. Next base: position 3,467 of record JBOGFO010000820.1, on the reverse strand, counting down.
GGCATGGTGAGCTTCGTCCTGGCCGGAGGCACCGAAGCGGCCAAACGCTTCTGCGCCGCCGTCCGGCTCTTCGCCCTCGGCGGGTCCCTCGGCGGCGTGGAGTCGCTCGCCTCCTATCCCCAGACCATGAGCCACTTCGCCATGCAGGGCACCGACCTCGCCGCCGACCCCGCCCTGGTCCGCCTCTCCGTCGGCATCGAAGCCCTCGACGACATCCTCGCCGACCTCACCCAGGCCCTGGCGGCCACCACCGCCTGACCCTGACCCCGCGGTCCGCTTCGCCAGGCATCAGCAGCCGAGGGCATAGCCGACGGCCGAGCAGACTCTGCGCATGGTGTCCTCGCCGACCTTTCCGACCGGTCCGGTGAGGGTTGCCTGAGCGACGGTGTGAATGCCGTCGCAGTTGATCACCGATGGCCGGTCGAGTCCCGCCTCGTCGTGATCGACGGCGACTTCGGCGGCCAAGCCGCGGGCCGACGTCGTCACCTCGGCCACCGTGACGAGTTGGCGTACATCGATCACTTCGGAACGGGTCAACACCAGTACCGGCCGCTTCTTGCGGCCGACCTGGGCCACCCACAGCTCTCCTCGCCTCACTCGTCACCCCAAGCTTCCGCCTGGGCCCAGAACGGGTCGGGACTCTCGGGACGGCGCTGATAGGCCGCCCGGTCGGCGCTCGCCAAGGCGTCACGCACCGCGTCTTCCACCCCCTGGCGGGCCGCCGCCGAAATGTTGATCCCCAGGCGGCGGGCCTGGCGGGCCAACTCGTCGTCCAGCGTAAAGGTGGTGCGAGATGACGCCATCTGGTGATGCTAGCATCTCGTGCTAGCTCAGAATGCCCCGAAGTGCCGCGGGCTCGTGCCCTGGGAGTCCCCGGCGGCGATGGAGGCGCGGACGGCGGCCAGGGCGTCGGGCGGGAACGGCGCCGAGCCGCCCAGCACGGTGGCCCGGAGCTCGGCGGCGGCGCCTTCTTCGAGCATGACGACGAGCTGGGCGGCCGCCTGCGGGTCGGGGCCGAAGGCGAGGAGGCCGTGGTTGCCGAGGAGCACGGCCCGGGTGTCGGGGTCGGCCCCCAGGGCGGTGGCGATGCCGGTCACCGACTCGGGCGAGCCCCGGGGCGCCCAGGGCACGACGGGGACATCCGTGGCCTGGCCGAAGCGCAGCAGGCCCTCGTAGCGGCAGGGCAGCGGCCGCCCGGCGACGGCGAAGCCGGTGACGGCCGGCGAGTGGGTGTGGATCACCGCCGCCACCTCGGGCCGTTCCCGGTAGACGACGGCGTGCATGCCCACGATCTCCCGGGCCCCCGGCTCGAGGCGGTCGTCGTGCTCGGCGCCGTCGAGGCCGACAACGGCGAAATCGTCGGCCGAGATCCCGGCCAGCACCCCGGTGGCGGTGAGGAGCATGCGCTCCCCGGGGAGGCGGGCCGAGAGGTTGCCATGGCCGCTGGAGGACATCACCCCGGCGGAGAACAGCCGCTCGACGGCGGCGATCATCGCCTCCGCCCGGTCCTTCGGGGACACCCCGGACCCCGGGTCCTTCGGGGACACCCCGGGCCCCGGGGGCTTCAGAGGGTCCCGATCCACTCCGCCACCGCCGCGCCGATCTCGGGACCGGAGTCCTCCTGGATGAAGTGGGCGCCGGCCACCGTGACCTCGTCCTGGCGGGGGAACGTCCGGCAGAACTCCCGGGCCGGGCCGGTGAGGATCGCTCCGGGGTCGGCGTTGACGAAGAGCTTGGGCGGCGAGTCGGGCCCGGCCAGCCAGGCGCCGTTCACCTCCACGATCTCGACGACGTCGGCGGGTTCGCCCTCGATGGGGATCTGGCGGGGCCAGGTCAGGGTCGGCCGCCGGCTCTCGCCCGGGGTGGCGAACGGGCGCCGGTACTCCGCCATCACCTCCTCGGAGAGGGGCTTGAGCACGGCGCCGGGCAGCACCCCTTCCACGAACAGGTTCTTCTCCAGGATGAGCTCCTCGCCGGCCGGCGAGCGGAAGACCTGGAAGATGTTGCGGGCGTTGTCGGGCCAGTCGGCCCAGGTGACGGGGCACACGATCGCCTCCATGTAGGCGATCCCGGCCACCGCCGCCGGATGGCGCCGGGCCCAGTCGAACCCGAGGGCCGACCCCCAGTCGTGCACCACGAGCACCGCGTCGCCGGCCGCCTCGATCCCGACGGCCTCGAACCAGGCGTCGAGGAACCGGGCGTGCTCGACGAAGGTGTAGCGGTCGGGACCGGACGGCTCGAGCTTGTCCGAGTCGCCCATCCCGATCAGGTCGGGCGCCAGGCAGCGACCCAGGCCGGCGAGGGCGGGGATCACGCCCCGCCACAGGAAGCTCGACGTCGGGTTCCCGTGGAGCAGCACGATGGGCCGCCCCTCCCCCACCTCCACGTAGGCCATCCGGTGCCCGAGCACCTCGACGAAGCGCTTGTCGGTCATGACCCGAGGACGAGCCCGGCCACCGCCCGCAGCAGCGGCATCGGCCCGGAGACGATCATCGTGGTCACCACGGTCTCCTTCCACCCCTCGAGGTCGTCCCGAATCTTCTCCGGCGGGCCGACGAGGGCGAAGGCCTCCACCATCTTGACGGGGATGGAGGCGATGGCCTCCGCCTTGTTGCCGCTCAGGTACAGCTCCTGGATCCGGGCGGCCTCGGCCTCGAAGCCGGCCCGGGCGATGGCGTCGTAGTGGAAGTTGGCCCCCTTGGCGCCCATGCCGCCGGCGTAGAGGCCGAGATGGGGCCGGACCATGTCGGCCGCCGCCTCCACGTCGGGGTTCATGACCACCGGCACCATGCACACGACTTCGAACTCCGACGCCGGTCGCAGGTCGCCGGACCGCTGGGCGAACCCCTCAAGGAGGCGCTCCCGGTACCAGGAGTCGTCCTGCGGCGAGACGAGCATGGCCATCCAGCCGTCGGCGATCTCGGCCGCCAGGGCCACGTTCTTCGGGCCCTCGGCCCCGAGGAAGATGGGCAGGTCGGTCCGGCGGGGATGGATGGTGGATTTGAGCGACTTGCCCAGGCCCGCCCCACCGGGATGGGGCAGCATGTAGTGCTCTCCGGCAAAGGCGACCGGCTCCTCCCGGCGGATGGTCCGGCGGACGATCTCTATGTACTCCCGCGTCCGGGCCAGCGGCTTGGGATAGGCCTGGCCGTACCAGCCCTCCGCCACCTGGGGGCCCGACGCCCCCAGGCCGAGGATGAACCGGCCCTCAGTCAGGTGGTCCATGGTCATGGCCGCCATGGCGGTGGCCGTGGGGGTGCGGGCCGGCATCTGGCAGATCCCGGTGCCGAGCCGCATCCGGGTGGTCTGTGATCCCCACCACGCCAGCGGGGTGAGCGCGTCGGACCCGTAGGCCTCGGCCGTCCACAACGAGTCGAAGCCCAGGCGCTCCGCCTCGGCGACGGCCTCCGCAGTCCCCGGGGGCGGACCCGACGACCAGTAGCCGATGCCGAGGCCGAGCCTCACTC
>JBOGFO010000819.1:0-2863 GCA_050743445.1 Acidimicrobiia bacterium | reverse complement strand
GCGCTGGACGTGCACAAGAAGACGGTGATGGCGGCGGTGCGCATACCGGACGGGAGCGGTGGTCGGAGCCAGGCGCTCCGGGAGTTCCGCACGTTCAGTGCCGATCTGGGGCGCTTGCGGGACTGGCTGGTGGCCGAGGGGGTGACCCAGGTGGCGATGGAGGCGACCGGCGTGTACTGGCGGCCGGTCTGGCACGTCTTGGAGGAAGTGCCAGGGCTGGAGTTGTTGTTGGTCAACCCCCGTCACGTGAAGAACGTGCCGGGCCGCAAGACCGACGCCTGCGACGCCGCGTGGTTGGCCCAGCTGCTCGAATGCGGGCTGTTGCGGGGTAGTTTCGTGCCCCCGAAGGTGATCGCCCAGTTGAGGGACCTGACCCGTTACCGGGCCAAGGTCGTCCAGGAGCGGGGCCGGGAGGCACAGCGGGTCCAGAAGCTGCTCGAGGACGCCGGCATCAAGCTCGACTCAGTGGCCAGCGATGTGATGGGCGTCTCCTGCCGGCGGATGATCGAGGCGCTGGTCGCCGGTGAGCGCGACCCTGAGGTGCTCTCCGAGATGGCCATGGCGCGGATGCGGCCCAAGATCCCCGAGCTGCGCCAGGCCCTCGTCGGGCGCTTCGAGGACCACCACGCCCTGCTGCTGCGCATGCACCTCGACCACGTGGACCAGCTCACCGAGATGGAGGGGCGCCTCGACGGGGAGGTGGACCGCCTGATGGCCCCTTTCTCTGAACCGGCCACCCGGCTGGTCACCGTGCCCGGGATCGGCAAGCGCACCGCCGAGGTGGTCGTGGCCGAGATCGGAGTGGACATGACCCGGTTCCCCACGCCGGGCCACCTGGCGTCGTGGGCCGGCCTGTGCCCCGGCAACCACGAATCGGCCGGCAAACGCAAGTCGGGCCGAGCCCGCAAGGGCAACACCGCACTCTGCTCGGCGCTGTGCGAAGCGGCCTGGTCGGCGTCGCACTGCAAAGACGGCTACCTGCCGGCCCAGTACCGGCGCTTCAAACGCCGCTTCGGCAAGAAAAGCGAAAGCAAGGCCATCTTCGCCGTCGCCCACACCATGATCGTCATCATCTGGCACATCCTGGCCAGCGACACCGGCGTCTACGAAGACCTCGGCAGCGACCACTTCGAACGTCGCAACGACGCCGCCGCCCGCCAGCGCTACCTCGTCCACCAGCTCGAAACCCTCGGCCACAAGGTCACCCTCGAACCCGCCGCCTGACACCGCCAACCGGCCGAACACCGTCGGGGCTGACGCCCCGACCCGGGGCCCCGCCCCGGACCCCAACCCCTCCGTCGTGTCAGTTTCGTGTCAGGGATGAAACTCTTGGGGTCGTCCTGCCGAGCCCGGAAACCTCATTGGTGCTGTGAGCCCGAGTCTCAGTCTGGTTGCCGGGGGTCTGCGAGGCACCCTTGATTGTCGCTGTGAGCACGAGTGTCAGAGTCTGGACACGAGCGGCCCCCTGGACGGCACCCACAGGAGCCCGGCGAGGGGGTAGCGGATGGACGTGATGGTGGAGCGGTGCGCGGCGCTGGACGTGCACAAGAAGACGGTGATGGCGGCGGTGCGCATACCGGACGGGAGCGGTGGTCGGAGCCAGGCGCTCCGGGAGTTCCGCACGTTCAAACGACCCCAACAGCAACCGGGACTGCCGCTCATCCAACAGCGGCAACACCTCAGCGAAAAACCCCTCCAGCTGCTCCCGACCGACCTCCACCAGGCCACACTACAACGCGTGACTAATTTACGGGTGGACCCTAACCAGACCCATGCTTTTTGGGCTGACCGTTCCGTGGGCGGCTGAGTAGACCATCCGCGGGTGCACGCCGCCCCCTACCTACGTTTCCGGCTGTTCGAAGGCTGGATCGCGGGGAGGAGAACGGCGTGCAATCGGCAAGAGTATGGGCTCGGCTGCTGGGGGTCGGGAAGGCCGTCGTCGAAGGCGTTGAGTTCGACGAGGACGACGACTGCATCGTGGTGGCGGTTCGCCCTCGCAAGGCGACGAAGCGCCGGTGCGGCGAGTGCGGGGAACGCTCGCCGGGCTACGACCGAGGGCAGGGACGGCGGCGGTGGCGGGCGCTCGATCTGGGCACGATCCGGGCCTTCCTGGAAGCGGACTCGCCCCGGGTGCGCTGCAAGGACCACGGCGTGGTCGTGGCCCAGGTTCCGTGGGCCCGCCACGGCGCCGGTCACACCTACGCCTTTGACGACACCTGCTCATGGCTGGTGACCCACTGTTCGAAGTCGGCGGTGCGCGAGTTGCTGCGGGTCGCGTGGCGCACGGTGGGATCGATCGTGACCCGGGTGGTGGCCGACGCCGAGACAGCGACCGACCGCTTCGCCGGCCTGCGCCGCATCGGCATCGATGAGATCTCCTACAAGCGGGGCCACAAGTATCTGACCGTGGTGGTCGACCACGACACCGGGGTGTTGCTGTGGGCCCATCCCGGCCGTGACCAGAAGACCCTGGGCAAGTTCTTCGACCGACTGGGCGACGAGCGCTGCGGCGCGATCACCCTGGTCAGCGCCGACGCGGCCGAGTGGATCGCCAACGTGGTCGGCACCCGCTGCCCCAACGCCGAGCTATGCCTTGACCCGTTCCACATCGTGGCCTGGGCGACCAAGGCCCTCGACGAGGTACGCCGGGAGGTGTGGAACGCGGCCCGCAAGCAGGGTCAGCACGCGGTGGCCAAGGACCTGAAGGGCGCCCGCTATGCGTTGTGGAAGAACCCCGGTGACCTCACCGCCCGACAGGAGGCGAAGCTCGCCTCCATCGCCCAGACCAACAAGCGTCTCTACCGCGCTTACCTGCTCAAAGAGCAGCTCAGGCTGGTCTTCGCCCTCAAGGGAGCGGACGGCG
>JBOGFO010000818.1:0-6367 GCA_050743445.1 Acidimicrobiia bacterium | reverse complement strand
TCCATCGCCCGCAGCACGAACGTGCCCGTCGCCTGGGCCACCCCCCGGCCGAGGGCGTCCTCCAGCGTCACGTCGGCGAGGGTGAACGTCCGCCCCGAGTGCAGGGTGCGGCCCTTGGCCACCAGGGTCTCGGCCTCGACGGTGCAGGGCCGCAGGTGGTTGACCACCATCACCGCGATCCGTACGTCGGTGGCGGCCGGGGCGCCGGTCAGCACGGCCAGCTCCATGGCTGCCTGCAACAGGGCCAAACCCTCCACATGGCCGTCGAAGGCCTGCAGGGCCGGGCTGGCGGGCATGGTGCACGTCGTCGTCCCGGCCCCGACCTGGGTGGCGCGGATGCCGGTCAGCTGACTGAGCGGAGCCCGGGGTGCCATGGACCGCATCCAGCCCCGGACCTGCTCGATCCCGGTTTGGCTGTAGAAGGACGGGTCGGGAAAACCGCCCCTGAGGGGCTCGTCCACCATCGGCGCAGTGTATGGCCAGGGTCGATTTCGGCGGAGACCCGCCGGGCGGTGCTACCCCTCGGCGACGAGGCGGAGGCTGTTGTCCTGCGAGTCCATCCAGGCGGCGACCTCTTCGCACCACTGCACGAAGTTGAAGCGGTCGACGCCCAGCTCGAGCAGGCGCTCGGCATGCGGCACGGCCTGGATCAGGACCGGCTCCCCGAGGGGTTGCACGTCGCACAGACAGTCGACGAGGCCGTGGTTCGCACATCCAGCCCCGCTGTTGGAAAAGGACGCCGCCTCATTGGCTTGCATGTCTGGCCCGCTCCCCTTCTGTGCCCCATCGCCTAGTACCCGTACAACGCACGAAGCCGCCTGCCATTACGGGCGGTTCAGCGAAATGATCCGGACGGATGGGTCGAAATAGCCCGAATGGACTATCCGGGACCGGAAGGGACAGGAAGGGCCATACGGAGCCCTCCGGTATACTCCCGGGCTTCCGGAGGGCGCCCAATGCCCGACCGGGGGCTATAGCTCAGTCGGTTAGAGCGCGTCCCTGATAAGGACGAGGTCGCTGGTTCGATTCCAGCTAGCCCCACTCATGAAGGCCCTGCGGCGTGCGCTGGTAGCCCTCGGAGTCGCCGGGGTGCTCGGTTGGATCGTGCGGACCCGGGGTCGGGGCGGTGTCCCCCCCTCCAAGGGTGGCTGGCGTCAGCTGCACGAACCCGATTTCCGGTGACCACCACCGTGCTGGTTGTCGGGGTGGGATCGGTGGGGCGCCGCGCCGCCCGCACGCTGTCCGAGACCGACGGCATCGATCGCGTCCTGGTGGCCGACAAGGACGCCCACCGGGCGGCCCAGGTGGCCGAGTCCCTGGGAGAGGTGGCCGAGGCGATCGAATGGGCGCCGGCCGATCCACTCCCGCCGGAGGTGACGGCGGTGGCCGTGGCCGCCGAGGCCGGCGTGGAACGGCCCGTGGTGGAACGGGCCCTGGAGCGCCGGGTGCCCGTCGCCTGCTCATCGGACGATCCCGACGGGGTGCGAAGCCTCCTCGACCTGGACGACGCCGCCCGGGAGGCCGGGGTGTCCGTGGCCGCCGCCTGCGGGCTCGCCCCCGGCCTGTCCGACGTGCTCGCCCGGCACGCCGCTGATGCCCTCGAGGTCGTCACCGAGGTGCACGTGGCCCGGGCCGGCTGGGCCGGAGCCGCCTGTGCCGGGGCGCTGCGCCGCTCCTACCGGGGGGTGGCCCTGGAATGGCGGGACGGCGCCTGGATCCGGGAACGGTCGGGCAGCGGCCGGCAGATGGTGTGGTTTCCCCAGCCTGTGGGCGGGCTCGACTGCCGCCGGGCGGCCTCCGGCCAGGCCCGCCTCCTCGTGGCCGCCCTGCCCCGGCTGAACCGGGTGTCGATGCGGGTGGCCCGGGGCCAGGCCGACGGGAAGCGCCGCGGTCGCCGGGAGCCCGACAACGAGGGGGACTGGGGCGCGGCCTGGGTCGAGGTGCGGGGTCGCCGGGGTCGGGCCGAGGAGGTGCTGGTCTACGGCGTCGTGGACCGCATGGCCTTCGCCGCCGGCACGGTGCTGGGTACGGCGGCGACCTGGCTCGCCGGCCTGGGGGAGTCCCAGGTGGCGCAGCCCGGTGTGCACGGACTCGCCGCCCTGGTCGAACCCGTGCCGTTCCTGGCCGACCTGGCCGCCCGCGGGGTCAAGGCGGCCGCCTTCGAAGGGGTCCGCTAGCGGAGCTAGAGGCCGGCGTCGCCTCAAGGTCAACCACCGTCCACTCCGCCCGGGGGAGCACCGGCTGCGTGTCACGGACTGCGTTTCGCCGGGGCCGTCACCCGGATCCGCTGAGGTCGCACCGGATCCCACAAGGTGGGTGGAGGTGGTACATTGGGCCCATGGGTGGGATGCATCGGGTAACGATGGGAGATAGGGGCCGGTTGGTGGTCCCCGCCGCCGTGCGGGACCGGGCGGGGCTCACCGAGGGGACGCCGCTCATCCTCCTCGAGACCCCGGAAGGCATCGTGCTCCTGACCCGGGAGCAGCTCCGGGATCGGGTACGCGCTGACCTCGACGGCCTCGACCTCGTCGCGGAGCTTCTCGCCGACCGGCGCCGGGAGGCGGTCGCCGAGGACGCGGCGTGAACGTCTTTGACGCATCGGCGCTGCTGGCGTTCCTTGGGGGCGAAGAGGGTGCCGAGGTCGTGGAGGTGGCCCTCGCCACCGGCGGCGCTTGCGGCGCGGCCAACTGGTCCGAGGTGGCGCAGAAGCTGCGGGCCCACGGCCGCGACTGGGATCTGGCCCGTGCGTTGCTCGCCAGCTACGACCTCGGCGTCGAACCGGTGATCGCCGACGACGCTGAGTGGGCCGCCGCCCGATGGCGGGCAGGGGAGGGGCTGTCGCTGGCCGACCGCCTCTGCCTGGCCGCCGGGCACCGGCTCGAAGCCGAGGTGTGGACCGCTGACCGGTCCTGGGGCACGTCCGCGCCTGTCCGCCAGATCCGCTGAACTCAGGCAGTCCTCCAGGTGGTGCGGGACGCGGCGCGCTCCGCCTGAAAAAACGTGACTTAGCTCGCCTTCAGGTGGCAGTCGGGTGGATGACGAGCTTGCCGAAGATCTCGCCGGCCTCGATCGTCCGCATGGCCTCGGGCACCTTGTCGACGCCGTCGTAGACGGCTGACACGGGCGGGTGGAGGTCGGCGTGCTCCACGAAGCGGCACACCTCCTTGAACTCCTCCAATGAGCCCATGGCCGAACCCAGCACCGAGATCTCCCGGAAGAAGAGGCGGTTGAGGTCGGCGGAGGGGTCGGCCCCGGTGGTGGCGCCGGCCACCACCAGCCGCCCACCCTGGTCGAGGGACTTGAGGGAGTGGCTCCAGGTGGCCTTGCCGACGGTCTCGATGACGACGTCGACCCGCTTCGGGAGCCGCCCGCCGGTCTCGAGGGCGTCGTGGGCGCCGATCTCCCGGGCCCGCTCCAGCGCCTCGGGCTTGCGCGAGGTGACGGTCACGTGGGCGCCGGCGGCCGAGGCCAGCATGATGGCGGCGGTGGACACGCCGCCGCTTGCTCCCTGGACGAGCACCCGCTCCCCGGGGCGCAGCCGGGCCCGGCTGAAGAGCATCCGCCACGCCGTCAGCCAGGCGGTCCCGAGCCCGGCCGCCTCGTCGAAGCTCAGGTTGGCCGGCTTGGGGACCAGGTTGGCGGCGGGGAGCGCCACCCGGGGAGCGAACGTCCCGTCGATCCCGTCGGTCAGCATGCGCAGGCCCTGGGGATGGGGGATCACGGGGTAGAAGACGACCTCGGTGCCGTCGGGGGCGAGGCCGGCGCCGTCGCAGCCGAGGATGACCGGGGGCTCGAAGGGGAAGCCGACCTGGCCCTTCAGGGTCCAGACGTCGTGGGGGTTGAGCGTGGCCGCCTTGACCTGGGCCAGCACCCAGCCGGCGGGGGGATCGGGTTCGGGCCGGTCGCCGATGACGAGTCCGTCCAGGAAATCGGGGAGGCCGAGCTTCTCGGCGTAGGCAGCGAGCATGCCGCCGACGTTAACGGCCTAGCGGTCGTGCACGGTCACCCGGCAGCCGGCGTCGGCCAGGGCGGCGAGGAAGCCCTCGGCTTCGAAGGCCTGCTCGGGCGCCACCACGCCGGCCGGGACCTCGGCTCCGGCCAGGAGCCGGCGGGCGGCCTCGGCGGCGGGGGCGGCGGTCGACACCACGCCCCCGCCCATCCCCCAGACCTCGTGGGGGGTGGTGACCGACTCCACGCGGACGGCCGCCGGCCGGCCGTCGCGCTTCCCTTCGGCTTCCACCACGTGGACGGCGGTGGTGCGGTTGGAGGGCGGTGTCGTCGCCCCCCGCCGGGCCAGGCAGGCCAGGAGCACCGCCCGGGGGACCACGGGGACGCCGCGGATCTCGAGGGGTTCGGTGTCGGCCAGGCCGCACTCGGCCAGCAGTTCGAGGCGATCGGCCACCACCGGGGCGAGCGAGAGACGGAACGAGGCCTCGCCCAGACCGGGGAACGACATCGGGAACGTGGCCAGCTCGGAGTGGAGCGTGTAGACGGCCCGGCGCCGGCCCACCGGTTCGGGAAAGTCGATCTCCCCGCCGTCGGTCAGGGCCGCCACCTCCTTGGCGTCACCACCCCGTAGGACGACGGCCGGCATGGTCAGCTCGTCGAGGAGCGTCTCGAGGGCGTAGGGGGTCACGAGGCGGCCGTCGGCCGGAGGGGTCGGGTCGGTGGCGGCGGCCGACACGTGGAGGGCGTCGACCCGGTCGAGGCGGGCCGCGGCCAGGGCCGCCATCAGGTTGGTCTTGCCCGGGCTCGACCCCATCCCCAGGATCGCCGTGAGCCCGGCGGCGGCGAAGCGGGGCCCGAGCTCCAGCTGGCGCCGGGTCAGGTGGTAGAGGCCACCGAGGTCGAGGTAGTGGCAGCCGGCGGCCAGGGCCGCCTCCATCACCGAAAGGTTGAGCCGGTAGGAGGCGGCGTTGACCAGCACCGCCGTTTCCCCGGCCTGCAGGGCGCCGGCCAGGTCCTCCGAGCGGCGGGCGTCGACGTTCCCGGTCTCGGCCTTGGCCCCGCCGTGATCGGCGGCCACCGCCTGCACCGCGGCGAGATCGAGGTCGAGGAGCAGGACCCGCTCGACGGCCGGGGACCGGGCCAGGTCGGCCACGATGGCCGGTCCGATGGTTCCCGCCGCCCCGAGGACGGCGACGGTGTTCATCCCGCCACCACCCCTGACCGCGACCCAGGGTTCACCCCGAGACCCGCTTCCAGGCCTCGGTCAGCACCTCCCGCAGGATGGATTCGATCCGGTCGAACTCCTCGGGGCCGCTGACCAGGGGCGGGGCCAGCTGGACGACCGGATCGCCCCGGTCGTCGGCCCGGCAGATGAGCCCGGCGTCGAACAGCGCCCCGGAGAGGAAGCCCCGCAGGAGCGACTCGCTCTCCTCGCCGGAGAAGGTCTCCTTGGTGTCGCGGTCCTTCACCAGCTCGATGCCGTAGAAGAACCCGGCGCCGCGCACGTCGCCCACGATGGGGATGTCGAGCAGGCCCTCGAGGCGGCCCCGAAGCTCGTCCTCATGGGCCCGCACGTGGCCGAGGAGGTCCTCCCGTTCGAAGATGTCGAGGTTGGCCAGGGCCACGGCGCAGCTCACCGGATGGCCGGCGAAGGTGAACCCGTGGCTGAAGGAGGCCTTGCCGGTGACGAACGGCTCGGCCAGGAAGTCCCGGCAGATCATGGCCCCGAGCGGCGAGTAGCCTGAGGTGAGGCCCTTGGCACAGGTGATGATGTCGGGCTGGTAGCCGTAGCGTTCGGAGCCGAACATGTAGCCCAGCCGGCCGAAGGCGCAGATCACCTCGTCGGAGACGAGGAGCACCCCGTGGCGGTCGCAGATCTCCCGGACCCGGGCGAAGTAGCCCTCGGGCGGCGGGAAGCAGCCACCGGCGTTCTGGACCGGCTCGAGGAACACGGCGGCCACCGTGTCCGCGCCCTCCCGGAGGATGACATCCTCGATGTCGTCGGCGGCCGAGAGGCTGCACCCCGGGCCCCCGCCTCCGCAGTGGCGGCAGCGGTAGTGGTTGGTGTTGGCCGCCTTGATGGCCCCGGGCACTAGCGGCTCGAAGGGCGTCTTCAGCTCGGCGATGCCGGTGATGGACAGGGCCCCCATCGTGGTGCCGTGGTAGGCGATGTCGCGGCTCACGACCTTGGTCCGCTGGGGCTGTCCGTTGGCCCGGAACCACTGGCGGGCCAGCTTCCAGGCCGACTCGACCGCCTCCGAGCCGCCGGTGGTGAAGAACACCCGGTTGAGGTCACCGGGGGCGAGCGCGGCCACCCGGGCGGCGAGCTCGACGGCGCCGGGGTGGGCGTAGCTCCAGATGGGGAAGTAGGCCAGCTGCTCGGCCTGGCGGGCGGCGGCCTCGGCCAGCTCCCGGCGGC
>JBOGFO010000817.1:0-8066 GCA_050743445.1 Acidimicrobiia bacterium | reverse complement strand
GACCCTCACCGTGCGCCTGGCCCCTCCGGAGGACGACGGGGGCTGGCTGCTGACGGTCTCCGTGGAAGGCTCCGACGCCCGTGACGTGGAAGAGGCGATGGCCGGCGACCGGCCCGCCCGGGCCACGGCGGTCGAAGGCGAGCTGCGCCGCCTGGAGCGGCTGTTCCCGGCGCTCCTGCGCCCGGGCCGGCGGCGGGGCCGGGTCGTCCTCGACGGCTCCGAGGCCTGGGATCTCATGACCACGATCGGTCCGGTGCTGGAGGCGGCCGGCTTCAAGGTACGGGTCCCGGTGCTGGCGAAGCGCCGGCCGTCGCCCCGGCTCCAGCTCACCGCCGAGGAGCTGAGCGGGCCGTCGGTGGTCGGTGCCCAGCAGCTGTCGAACGTGCGCTGGTCGGTCCTGGTCGACGACGTGGAGCTCGACAGCGCCGCCATCGCCAAGCTCGCCGCTCAGGCCCGGCCCCTGATCAAGGTGAAGGGCGGGTGGGTCGAGCTCGACAAGGCCGACCTGGCCGCCGCGGCCGCCGCCCTGGCCGACCATGCCGGCACCACCCAGCTTTCCGGCGCCGCCATCCTCCGCCATGCCGTCGGCCTCGAAGGCGGTGGCCTGGGCGCCACCCTGGTCGACGGCAGCGGCTGGGCCGTCGACCTCGTGCGGGGCGCGGCCGCCGGGGCCGCCCGTCCGCTCCCGGCCCCCGACGGCTTCTCCGGGGAGCTGCGCCACTACCAGGCCGAAGCCCGGGGCTGGCTCGGGTTCCTTGACCGCGCCGGGCTGGGCGGCTGCCTGGCCATGGACATGGGCCTGGGCAAGACCCCGACCGTGCTCGCCCATCTGCTCGAGAAGAAGGGGGAGGGCCCGGCACTGGTCATCGCCCCGGCCGCTGTCCTCAGCAACTGGGCGGCGGAGGCGGAGCGCTTCGCCCCCGACCTCGACGTCCGGATGCACCACGGTGCGGACCGGGCCGGCGCCGAGGACGTGGCCGCCGAGGTCGCCGGCGCCGACGTCCTCCTCACCACCTACGCCACCGCCGTGCGCGACGTGGACGCCCTGGCCGAGATCGACTGGGCCCGCCTGGTGGTCGACGAGGCCCAGGCGATCAAGAACCCCGGCAGCGATACCGCCCAGGAGTTGCGCCGGGTCCCGGCCCGGTGCCGGCTGGCCCTCACCGGGACGCCGGTGGAGAACGGGCTCGGAGACCTCTGGGCCATCCTCGATTTCACCAACCCGGGTCTGGTCGGTCCCCGGAACACCTTCGTGGAGTCGCTGTCCCGGACCAGCGACGGGAAGGGTCGGGCCGGCGAGGCGGCGCTGCGGGCCCTGAACGGGCTGCTCGTGTTCCGGCGCACCAAGGCCGAGCCGGAGATCGCCGCCGAGCTCCCCGACAAGATCGACGAGATCGACCGTTGCGCCATGACCCCCGAGCAGGTCGGCCTCTACCAGGCGGTGCTCGACAACCTGCTGGCCGAGGGGCCCGAAGACGCCGACAAGGGCGCCCGCAAGGGCCACATCCTGGCCGCAATCACCCACCTCAAGCAGATCTGCGACCACCCCGCCGCCTACCTCGACGACGACACCGGGCCCCTCGACGGCCGGTCAGGCAAGCTGGCCCGGCTCGAGGAGCTGATCGAGGCCGTCTTCGAGTCCGGGGAGCGCATGCTCGTCTTCACCCACTTCGCCAAGTGGGGTGAGCGCCTCGCCACCTACCTCTCGGAGCGGACCGGACTGCCGATCGACTGCTACCACGGCGGGCTCACCCGCGGCGCCCGGGACCGCATGGTGCGCGAGTTCCAGGAAGGCAAGGGCCCCGGGGCGCTGGTGCTGTCCATCAAGGCGGGGGGCACCGGGCTCAACCTGACCGCCGCCAGCCACGTCGTCCTCTACGACCGCTGGTGGAACCCGGCCGTGGAGGACCAGGCCCGGGACCGGGCGTGGCGCATCGGCCAGTCCCAGACCGTCGTCTCCCACCGCCTGGTCTGCCCGGGCACGATCGACGAGCGGGTCGAGGAGGTCGTGGCCGGCAAGCGCCACATCGCCGATCTGGTGCTCCCGGCCAGCAGCACGCTCGGGGACCTCGACGCCGAACAGCTCCGCATCGCCCTCGGCCTCGGCGCCAACGCCATGGTCGACGAGGTGGCCGGCACCACCCGGGCGAAGGAGGCGGCGGCATGAGCAACGGCGGCGGCAACAGCAGCGGCAACAGCAGCGGCGGGGGTGGCGGGGGCCGGCGGCGTCCGGCCAAGAGCCGCTCCGGCGGAAGCCAGTCCCAGGGCTCGAACCGGGGATCCGGTGGCGGCCGCTCGTCCACGGCCCGGCGCCGCACCGCCGACGCCGACTTCTGGGGCAAGCCCTCGGAGGCTCCCCCGCCGGTCATCAAGATCCGGTCCTCGGCCGACCCGTCCGCCCTGCCCCGGTCGCTGGGCGACCCGCCGATCGGGCCGAGCCCGGCCGCCGCCGCCCACCACCTGACCGTCATCTACGAGGAGGCGGTGCGGGCCGGAACGGCCCTGGCCGCGGCCAGCGGACTCCTCGAGGACGAGGACGCCCCGCCGCCAATCCCGGGTTAAGGGGAACTTAAGCGGACACAACGCATCAACAGCGTCCGGGCTAGTTACGGTCGCTGCCGCAGTCTGCCGACACCTCGGGGTGAGACGTCGTGCGCGGCGGCGCGATCGGAGGCGGCAGTGAACAGTTACGGGACCACCACCCCTCGGAGCGGCAACAAGTTTCTCCGGTCGATGGCGACCGGGGTCGCCGTTGTCTTCGTAGCCGGCGTGGCCAGTGCCTTCGCCCTCGGCTCCGGCCCGGCCGACCCGGTTCTCGACGTGCAGACGGCGGCACCCGGCACGGGCGCGGCGGCCGACATCACCATCGAGACCCCGGTGGGCTCCGTCGGGGCCAAGGCCAACAAGAAGTCCCAGCCGGCGACCGCCACCACGGCGGCGACCGCGGGCGTGGATGACACCGGCGCCGAGATCACCGCCACGGCTCCGGTCGCCGGCACCAAGGGATCGGTGCGGGTCACCACCCCGCTGCCCAAGACCACCCTGACCACGGGCGCCAAGCCCTCGTCGGCCCCCAAGGCGACCGTCAACCTCAGCGAGAGCGGCGCCGTCTCGCTCCCCGGCCTCGACGTGCCCGTCCTCGGCGGGCTGCTCGACGGCCTCACCGGCGGCGAGGTACCCGTCGTCTCCGAGGTCCTGAGCGGGCTCACCCCCGAGGTCCTCGTCCTGGTGGACCAGCTGCTGGCCATCCTGCCGACCGACGACGTGCTCGCCCTCCAGGGGATCCTGGGCACGCTGCCCGCCGGCGTGGTCCCGGACCTGAGCACGCTGCTGGGCTCCCTGCCCACGGGCAGCCTGCTGCCGGTCGGCCAGCTCCTCGGCGCCCTGCCGACGGGGAACGCCTCCCTGACCGGGAACCTGCTCCTCGGGCTGCCGGCCGGTGGATCGGACGCCCTCGGCGGGTTGCTCACCTCGCTGCCCGTCGGCCAGATCGACGCCGTCGGCACCCTGCTCAACACCCTGTCGGTGGCCGACCTCACCACCCTCGGCTCGCTCCTGTCGGCCTCGAACGGGACGGCGTCCCTCACGAGCCTGGTCGGTGGCAGCTCGGGCGGCCTCGTCGGCGGCCTGCTCGGCGGCCTCCTCGGCGGCGGGTCCTCCAGCCCCCTGTCGGCCCCGGGGCTGTCCACCGTCACCCAGCTGCTCGGCGGCCTGCCCACCTCCAGCCTGCCGATCGTCGGTGACCTGATCTCCTCGGTCTCCACCAGCCAGGCCCGGGACACCGGCGCGCTCCTCACCGGCCTGCCCGACGCCCTCCTCCCCATCCTCGGTGAGGTGCTGGCCACCGTCCCGGCTGACGGCCTCCCGATCGTCGGCACCCTGATCGGGTCGGGCACGGCCACCAACGGCCTGCCCGTGGTGGGCTCGCTCCTGACCACCCTGCCCATCGACAGCCTGCCCGTGATCGGCTCGATCCTCGGCAACGACGGCGGCTCCTCCACCAGCCTGCCGCTGGTCGGGGACCTCCTGGGGCTCCTGGGCCTGTAACCATCTGGTTGGACGGGGTGGGGCCCCTGGCTTAGCTTCGCCGGGTGCGCCCCGCCGCCGTTCTGGACCGTGCCCCCTACGTCCTGGCCGCCGTGATGGGCGGCGTCGGCTCCCTGCACTTCGTGGCCACCGACCTGCTGGAGGCGACCGTTCCCCGCTGGGTGCCGGCCAAGCGGGCGGTGATCTACGGCAGCGGCGCCCTCGAGATGGTGTGCGCCTACGGCCTCGCCCGCCGGAGGCGGTGGGCCGGCCCGCTGGCCAGCGCCGTGCTGCTCGTCATCTGGACGGCCAACATCCAGATGGCCCTCGACGCCGGGTCGGGCCGGAACTCCGGCATCCTCGACAACCGCCTCGCCATGTGGGGCCGGGTCCCCCTCCAGATCCCGATGATGTGGATCGCCTGGCGCTCGTCCCGGTCCCCGTAGGCCGTCGTCGTGAGCAGGACCCAGCGCACGGTCCAGGCGTCGATGTCCTGAGAGAACCAGGGCACCCCCTTGGGCACGGGGACGGGGGCGTCGAGGTCGATCCCGGCGACGATGGCCTCGGTCTCCCGGGCCGCCGCCTCGAAGGAGGCGAGGGCGCCAGCCGGGCATGGCGCCCAATCTCCCTTCGTCGGGACAATACTGGGTCGCATGGGCAGTCTCATCGTCATCATCGTGGCCGCGGCACTGGCCGCGCTCGCCCGGACCAAAGCCGCCTCCGGGATCCTCGGGAAGCGGGAAGCCTACGGGCGGCCGATGAGCGACTGGGCCGCCGTGTCGGTGTTCGGCCTCGGATTGGGATTCGCCGCCCTGGTGGCCGGGATCAACGCCCTCGCCTTCCTGCTGCTGGGCGGCGTGCTCTTCCTGTCGTACATGACGGTCAGCCAGGTCAAGCCCCGCCGCCGTCGCTGAGGCCTGTGGCCTCCTCGCCCTACGTGGTGGAGTACGATGGGCGCTTCCGCTTCACGGTTCCGCCCGACGAGCTGTGGTCGGCGCTCGAGCACCCCGAGCGCTTCGAGACGTGGTGGGGCTGGCTCGGTGAGCTGCGGGTGGAGGGGCCGGGGCTGACCGACGGCTCCGTCCTCCACGGCGTGGTGGCGCCGCCGCTCCCCTACCGGATGCGACTGCGGGTCGTCCTCGATCGCTGTGTCCGCCCCGAGCGCATCGAGGCCACGGTGCACGGCGACCTGGAGGGTCAGGCCCGGATCGTCCTCGAACCGTATGGGCCCGGCACCCGGGTGCAGGCCAACTGGGAGATCGAGATGATGCAGCGCCCGATGCGGATGGCGGCCCGGGTCGCCTACCCGCTGCTGCGCTGGGGCCACGACCGGGTGGTCGACGCCACCGTGGCCGGCTTCCGCCGCCACCTGCGCGTCTGACCGGACAGCCGGCGGCGGCAGCGCAGCAGGATAAGCACCTCCCAGGTGTCTTTCCTGCTGCTGATTCCACTCCCTCGACCCGTTTAGACGAGCCGGGCTACGGCCATCGCCGCCGCCAGGGCCACCATGCTCCAGGACAAGGCCCGGAGCGCCTGCTCCAGCGGGAGCAGCAGGACCCGGTCGTCGAGGTCGCGCACCGTCCCGTCGGTCATGGTCATGGACCCCTCCACGGCCTTGACCTTGCGCCGCACCAGGCGGGCCGGGGTGCTGAGGGCCCGCTGGGCGTAGGACAGCCCGAAGGCGACCGCCCCGCCGAGGAGGGCGACGAGGTCGAGGCGCTCGGCCTGGGCGAAGTAGCCGGTGAGGGCGGGGAAGGCGCCCCAGGAGGCGGCGAAGCCGACGTCGGAGTGGATCCGCCCGCCCAGCAGCTCGAGGTTGTAGCCCAGCACCAGGAGCGGCCCGATGGCGATGAAGGCCAGCAGCCCGACCCCCACCCGGGAGATGCCGGCCAGGCCCAGCGCCACGGCCATGGCCAGGCTGGCGACGGCCGCCAGCCACAGGGCCCGGTCCGGGATGCGCGTCCGCAGCGGATGGCCGTGGATCTCGTCGAGGGCGTGGGCGGAGATGCCGACGGCGAAGAAGAAGGCGAGCACGGTGGCGAGGAGGCGGATGCCGTCGGTGTGGGGAGCCAGGCAGGCGCCGAGCACCACGTAGGAGAGATGCCAGGCGGTGTAGGGCGGGTGGAGGATCGTCCACCAGTCCCGCCAGCCACCGGCGCCGGCGGCGTAGAACGCGGGGCGGTACTCCGCCTCAGCCATCCCCGTGCTCCCCGGCCGCACGGCGACCCCACATCACGAGCCCGCCGCCCAGGCTCATGAGGCGCGCGCCGACGTCGACGAAGCCGGCGGCACGCCAGGCGTCCACCGTCCACTCGAGGGGGTAGCGCCGGTAGTGGTTCGAGATGTTGGGGCCCAGGAAGCGGCCCACCTCGAACCACGACGTGCGCCCGGCCAGGCCGCCGGCGGCGGGCAGGACGCCCCGGGTGTAGAGCCACCACCAGGCGCGCCAGAAGCGCGAGGGCGGGACGTGGAACTCGAGGCTGGCCACCGGCGCCCCCGGCTTCACCACCCGGGCCAGCTCGGCCAGGGTGGCGGCCGGATCGGCCACGTAGCGGAGGAGGTAGGTGAAGGTGAGGGCGTCGAAGGTGGCGTCGGGGAAGGGCAGGCCCTCGGCCCGGCCTCCCACCAGCAGGATCCGGTCGGCGGCCCCGGCCCGGGCCACGTTCTCCCGGCCCTGGTGCAACATGGCTTCGGTCAGGTCGATGCCCACCACCTGGGCCGACGACCGCCGGGCCAGCTGGAGGGCGACCCCGGCCGTCCCGGTGGCGACGTCGAGGACCCGGCGGGGCGCATGGGGCACCACCCGGCCCACCATGGCCCGACGCCACCGGCCGTTCTGGCCGAAGGAGAGCAGCTCGGCCAGCAGGTCGTAGCGGGCGGGCAGGCCGGTGAACAGCTCCTGGGCGAAGCGGTTGTCCCGGGCAGGCTGCGCCACGACGGTCCCCGCCTCGGCGGCCCCTCGTCCTGGCACGCCCGTACAGTAGGCCCTTCGCCGAGGGAGGGGTTGCCGGTGCCGGGGGAGAGCCGCTTCGATGTGATCGTGGTCGGCTCCGGGCCGGCCGGCAGCACCGCCGCTCTGGTGCTGGCCCGGGGCGGCGCCCGGGTGGCGCTGGTCGACAAGGCCCGGTTCCCCCGGGAGAAGGCGTGCGGCGACCTGATCGGGCCCCGGGGCGTCCAGCTCCTCGACGATCTCGGCATCGAAGTGCCCGGCGCCGAACGGATCGGCGACATGGTCGTGGTCGGGCCCACCGGGGGCCGGGTGCGCCTCCCGTGCCGGCCCGGGATCACCTATCCCGGCCATGGGCTGGTGGCGCCCCGGGCCGCTTTCGACCACACCCTCTGGGAGGCCGCCCTCAAGGCCGGCGCCGAGCCTTTTGTGGGCCGGGCCGGGGAGCCGATCCTGGCCGGTGACGGCCGGCTGGGGGGCTTCGTGCTCTCCACCGGGGTCGAGGTCGCCGCCGACGTGGTCATCGGCGCCGACGGGGCCACCAGCCGGGTGGCCGACGTCGCCGGGCTGGTCGATCCCGCCCGGGTGCTGTGGGGCTTCGCCGTCCGCGCCTACGTCGAGGATCCCGTGGCCCTCCCCCACATCGTGCTGTGGGAGCCGGAGCGGTGGCGGGGCTTCCCGGGCTACGGCTGGCTCTTCCCCGGCATGGACGGGCGGGCCAACTTCGGCCTGGGGGTCGGGACGCTGGCCGACCGGTCCGCCGGCGCCGGGGCCACCCAGCGATTCGACGCCTTCGCCGGCCACCTGCGCCGGCTGGGCATCCTCCAGGCGCCGGCTGTGCCCTCCGGGCCGGCGGCCGGCAACGGGCAACGCCTGGGCGGCTGGCTGAAGATGGGCATGGTGGGCACCACACCGGCCCGGGGCAACGTGCTCCTGGCCGGCGACGCCGCCGGCCTGGTCAACCCGCTCCAGGGCGAAGGGATCTCCGAGGCCATGGGCAGCGCCCGGGCCGCGGCCGAGGCGGTGCTGGCCGGACCGGCGGAGGCGGCGGTCCGCTACCGGCGGATGGTGGCCGCCACCTACGGGCCCTACC
>JBOGFO010000816.1:0-3939 GCA_050743445.1 Acidimicrobiia bacterium | reverse complement strand
GGCCGGGCCCGGAGCAGCGCACCCCCGACGGGCCGGCCGGCCGCGGAGTGGATCTTCGTCACCTCGAGGGCCTCGGCCGTGGTCATCGGGGGCAGGATCGACGGGAGGCAGTGGGCCAGCAGGGTCTTCCCCGCCCCCGGCGGGCCGACGAGCAGCAGGTGGTGGCCGCCGGCCACCGCCACCTCCAGCGCCCGCCGGGCCCCGGTGAGCCCCCGCACGACGCCGAGATCCGCCGTCGGCCCGTCCGGCTCCGCCTCCGTCGCCTCCATGGCGGACGGAGGTGGGGGATCAGGCCAGGGCTGCTCGCCCTTCAGGCATTCCCGGACCTCGCCCAGCGAGCGGCACGGGAGGACGCGGACCCCTTCGACAAGGGCGGCCTCGGCGGCGGCCGCCATCGGTACGAGGACCGAGGTGGCACCGGCCTGGCGCAAGCCGTCGACCAGGGCCAGGGTGCCCGCCACGGGCCGTACCGTGCCGTCGAGACCGAGCTCGCCGATGACGCCCGTGTCCTCCAGCGCCGCCGGGGGCAGGTCGCCGGCGGCGGCCAGGATCCCGAGAGCGGCCGGCAGGTCCAGACCCGCGCCCCGCTTGGGAAGCCCGCTGGGGGCCAGGTTGACCGTGATCCGGCGCGGCGGCCAGTCGAGACCCGACGACACGATCGCGGCCCGGAGCCGCTCCCGGGCTTCACGAACCACCGTGTCGGGCAGGCCGACCAGGTTGTACGTCGGCAGGCCCTGGGAGGCGACGTGGACCTCGACAAGGACAGGGTAGGCGTCGACGCCGACGAGAACGGCACTGCGAACCGAAGCCAGCATGGGCTCTTCCTCCAGCAGGTGGCAGGACACCAACTCGGGAGGGCCCATTGACCGGGGCGACCTCGACGGCCGCCCCGGACTCTACCGGCGGGGTGAGACGGTTACGTCAGGCCCCTCAGATGACGACGTTCTCTTCGCCGGTCATGATGATGGCCCGATCCAGGTCCACGAACTTCGGCACGTCGTCCATCACGGCGGCCCATTCCGGGGAGCCGAGCGCCTTCTCCAAGCTGGTGGCGTCCTCGAAGCCCAGGACGGCCACGCCGTCGAAGGCCGGGTCGCCGTTGGGGTCGGGCAGGCAGACGTTCTGGACGTAGCTGAGCAGGCCCGGGACCTTCGAGGTGATCTCGGCGTGCGTCGTTGACCAGTACGCCCGGAACTGCTCCGGGGTCATGTCCGGTCGCCGCACCATCAGGCCGATCATCTTCTTCATCGTCAGCTCCTTGCGTCCCGTCGTTCCAAAGGCCCCGCGCTAGCACGCGGAGCGGCGTCGGAACAATGGGCGCGTCGAAGCAGGGGCGAGCGCTGCGGGCCCGGCTAGAGCGCTCGGCAGAGCTCGATGAGGAGCAGGGCGATGGAGTGGTCGATGCAGAACTGCGTGCGCACGTCACCCGGGGGCACGTCGGCGTGCTCACAGCCGAACGTCCCGTCGTCCTCGTAGTGCAGCGAGCTCGTGCACGTGATCGGGTGATGGGGGATGGAGACCCCCTCGGGCGGGCTCATGGCCGACGACGCCGACAGCGTCGCCTGAAGGTTGATGCTCCCGTCGCCGGCGTGGGTGATGTAGTTCATCACTCACCGCCCTTCTGGCGGAAGTTGGTCAGCACCGACTGCTCCTCGAGCAGGGAGTCGATCTCGTCGAGCAGCTCGTCGAGATCCTCGACCATCTCGTTCCCGTTCCGGCTGACCTCCGCCTGGCGGGCGTCTTCCTCCGCCAATTGCTCCGCTTCCTCCTTGGAAACACGAGCCCTCTGCTGGCGGCTGGCGGAAACCATTCCCTTCACGCTCCTCGTCCGAAGGGGGTCGGACTTTTGGAAGCTTCGACGCCGGCGGCATCTGGTCCTGCTTCCACCCCTAGTCACAACTATCGGCGGAAATGTCCGAACGCTTGAGCGCGATAGAACAAAGACCTATTGACGGCGAAATGCTGGCCTACCAGGGCAGGTAGCGGTCTGGGCCAGCGATCAACCCTGTATGAAAAGGGGACCTACTTCCCCAATGTGACGTCGAGGGCCAGCGTCAGGCAGCGGACACCGCCACCCGCTTTCATGAACTCGTCGACGGGTGAGATGCAGACGTCGTATCCCCAGCCCTCCAGCACGCGACCCACCCGGGGCGGGCAGGCGGGCATCACGATGGTGTGGTTGATCACCACCGAGTTGGCGCAGAAGGAGAGGGCCTCGTCGAGCTCGAGGATGAGCGGTTCGGGGACGAGGCGCTGCATGACGGCGAGGCCGTAGCGGTCCCACCCCTGGGGGGCGCAGATGGCGCGGCGGTCGTCGAGGGGACAGAAGGTGAGATCGAGGTGGTAGAAGCGGGCGTCCTTCAGCTCGACCGACACGACGGGGATCTTGAGCAGCCCGGCGATGGCGCCGTGGGCGACGAAGTCGGATCGGAACCGGTAGCCGGACACGAGCCGGCCCCGGAAGGGCAGGGCGTCGCCGGCGCCTTCGAAGCACACGCCGAGCTCGACCGGCAGCTCGTCGACCTCGAAGCCGGCCCGGGCGAACCATTCGGCGTCGTAGCGCGCTTCCTGACGGCGTTCGGTGTGCCGGAACCGGCTGACCACGAACCGGTTGCCGTGGACCAGGCCGGCGTTGGCGGTGAAGACCAGGTCGGGCAACCCGGGGATGGGCTCCATGGGCACGGTCACGGCCCCCGCCGATTCGAGGTTGGCGACCATGTCCTCCCACTGGGTGCGGGCCCGGTCCGGGTCGACGGCCACCTCCTTGTGCATCCACGGGTTGATCTCGTAGAGGACGCCGAAGTGGCTGGGGGGACACACCAGGTAGCGCCGCCCCCACGAGAGGAGGCCGCCGTCGCCGCCGGAGTCGGCGGGGTCAGCCTCGGGTGAGATGCTCGACGAGGTCACGGAGGAAGAGTCCCACGTCGGTCACCAGCCCCAGGGCCTGATGGCTGCCCCGGTCGGCCAATTTGGTGACCACCGCCTGGTTGATGTCGACGCAGTAGGCCTCCACGCCCGCCGGCAGCAGGTTGCCGGTGGCGATGGCGTGGAGGGTGGAGGCGAGCATGAGGGCGACCTGGACGCCCCCCAGGTGGGTCCGCATGGTGTCCTGGGCGGCGATGACGTCGGTGATGACATCGGGCAGGGGCCCGTCGTCGCGGATGGAGCCGGCGAGGACGTAGGGGACGCCGGCCTTCACGCACTCGTACATCACGCCGGACTTGAGGAATCCCCGTTCGACCCCGGCCTCGATGGAGCCCCAGCGCCGGACCTCGGAGATGACCCGCAGATGGTTGGAGTGCCCGCCCTCGGTGGGTGTGCCCTCCCGCACCGACACCCCGAGCGAGGTGCCCATCAGGCTCGATTCGATGTCGTGGGTGGCAAAGCCGTTCCCGGCGAAGAGCACGTCCACCCAGCCGTCGCGCACCAGGGCGGCCACGTCGGGGCCGGCGCCGGTGTGGATGACGGCCGGGCCGCACACCGCCAGGAGGCGACCCCCGCCGGCCCGGGCGCGGCGGATCCGCTCCGCCACCGCCGCCACCAGCAGGGCCTTCGGCTTCTCCGAGGAGACCTCGGAGGCCATGAACTCGAAGGGGCTCCGGCCGGCCGGCCGGGCCAGGGGGCGAACCCGGACGCCCTCGGTTCCCACCACGACCAGATCGCCCAGCTCCACCCGGTGCATGGGGACGGTGCGGGCCCGGGTCTGATCGTCGGAGACGACGAGGCCGCAGTCCATCTCCGGGTTCTCCACCTCGATCCAGTGCCCGCCCACCTTGACCGCCGTCGGCAGGTTGGTGGTGGAGTAGAAGCGTGGGGGGAGGACCCCCTCCATGGTGGCCGCCACCATCTCGGCGTCCGACTCCACCACGGGGTGGGCGCCGTGGGGATGGAGTCGGACGAACAGGTCGGAGAGGGCGTCCTCGTCGGCCGCGGTGATCT
>JBOGFO010000815.1:0-1694 GCA_050743445.1 Acidimicrobiia bacterium | reverse complement strand
CCGGTGAGGACGGCGGCTCGGTGCATGGGGGCTCCTTGTCGTCAGGCGGGAAGGCGCCAGAGATTCTGGCTTAGCATCGCTGGTGTGATCGAAGAGTCCCCGACGTGATCGAAAAGTCGCTGGCGTGATCGAAAAGTCGCTGGCGTGATCGAAGAGTCGCTGGCGTGATCGAAGAGTCCCACGCCCAGCTGGCCCGGGCGCTAGTGGCGGGCGACAACCGTGGCGTGCTCTCCACCGTCGGGCTCGACCCGCCCGGCTATCCGTTCGGGTCGGTGGCCACCTACGCCCTCGACGAGACGGGCCGGCCGGTGCTGTGCATGTCCTCGCTCGCTCCCCATTCCCAGAACGCGGCGGCCGACCCCCGGGCCAGCCTGCTGGTGGCCGAGCCGGTCCCACCCGGGACCGATCCCCTGGCCGCGGGCCGGGTCACCCTGGTGGGCGACCTGCTGGCGGTGGCCGGCGAGGAGCGCCCCGGCCTCCGGGAGCTCTACCTGGCGGCGAACCCCTCGTCGGCGGTCTTCATCGACTTCACCGACTTCGCCTTCTGGCGGCTCGAGGTGCGCTCGGTCCGCTACGTGGGCGGCTACGGCCGGATGAGCTGGGTCGACGCCGGCGACTACGTCGCCGCCGGCAGCTGACCGACGCGAGAAGCCGGGGCAGCCCCTCGGTTGCCCCGGCTTCTGCATTCCCCTCTGTCCCTTACCTCAGTGTTGCCTCACGTGAACTCAGTGTGTCCTCACGTGGTCCTCGTGAGTGTGTCCGTCATGCAGCGGCTGTCATGGGAGTGTCCATGCAGTGTCCGTCAGCGGTGTCCGTCAGATCAGTTCCCGCTCCCGGGTGACGACGCGCTCTTCCCTCCGGGAGGGTGCCCAGCTGCTCCAGAAGAGGAGCGAGAAGAGCAGCCCGATCGCGCCGACGACCATGAGGATCACGCCGACGGTCTCGAGGTTGACGCCTTCAGCGCTGGCTTCCACGGCGAAAGCCAGGATGGCCCCGACGGCTAAGAGAAAGATGCTCACGCCGATACCCATACAGCCCACCTCCTTGCGGGGCGGGAGAACTGTCCTCGTCCCCTTAGGTTCTTTGGATGTGAGCGGTGTACCCGGCGCCGAACCGGCAAAAACCCTTGTAAGGCAAGGGTTCACGTTCGCCGCTACTTTCGTTCCTTTTGTCCGGCGGTGACCGGAGTGGGCTACAGCAGCTCGTAGGTGCGGGGCACCTCGACCCGGCACCCGGAGTCCCAGCCCTCGGGGTCGCACGCCCGCTGGAACTCCCGCCGGCGGGCTTCGGCCACCTGCCGGCGGCGCTCGGCCCTCGTCCTCCGGCGCTGTTCGGCCCGGCGCCGGACGACGACGACGCCACCCGTCGAGGCGAAGACCATCAACATGAGGCGGGAGAACCAGTTGCTGCCGGCGTCGCCCTTCACCGCCTTCTCACCGCTCTGCACCAGCTGGGTCTCGATCGGAGGCTCGTAGGGCCGGACCCGGGCCTCGGGGATCCGCTCGCCGATCCCCGCCGAACCGGGAGCGGTGGCGAAGCCGTAGTCGAGCAGGGCGGCGGCGCTGCCGTAGGTGTCGTCGGTGTTGAGGACCACGGCGATCATGGTGCGGCCGTCGCGCCGGGCAGCCCCCACGAAGGTGTGGCCCGCCTGGCGGGTGTAACCCGTCTTGAGGCCGATGGCCCCCGGATAGCGC
>JBOGFO010000814.1:0-4489 GCA_050743445.1 Acidimicrobiia bacterium | reverse complement strand
CCGGCTCGGGCGCTTCGGGGACCACTTCCTGGTGGTGGCCCACGACACCTCGCTGCAGGCCGGCCGCCTGGTGACCTGCCAGGTCGACCTCGTCTTCGGCGACGGCTGGCTGATCAGCGTGCGCAAGGCCGGGCCCGACGGCGCCGCACCGATGCCCTCCCAACCGATCCGGGACCGCTTCGAGAGCCAGCGCTCCCGGGACGGCGCCACGGACGAGGGTTTCCTGGTCTACGTGTTCCTCGACTTGATCGCCGAGGGATTCTTCGACACCGTCGACGCCCTCGAGGACCAGCTCGACGCCATCGAGTCGGTGATCTTCGCCGAGGGGGAGCCGGCCCCCGGACCGAAGCGGCCGCCCACGGCCGGGATCACCCAGCAGCTGTACCACCTCCGCCAGGACCTCGTCGGCCTCCGGCGGGTGGTCGCCCCCCTGCGGGAGGCCCTCACCCCCGTCCTGCGGGGCGAGATCGGCTTCGTCGGGGAGGTGGCGGTCGTCCACCTCCGAGACGTCTACGACCTGGCCGTGCGGGCCACGGACACCGTCGACGCCCTCCGGGACCTCCTGAACGGCGCCTTGGAGGCCCACCTGTCGATCATGTCCAACCGGATGAACCTGGTGATGAAGCAGGCGACATCCTGGGGCGCCATCCTCGTGGCAGCCACCCTGGTGGCCGGCATCTACGGCATGAACTTCGAGAACGTCCCCTGGAACGGGCAGACGCAGGGCTTCGTCTTCGCCCTCGTCGTCATGGCCGTGTGCACGCTCGTCCTCTACCGCCTCTTCCGCCGGAGAGACTGGCTCTAGTTTCCATGGCCCCCTGGCGGGGCCGCTCTCGCGGGATGAGAATCGGGGTTGCTGGTCCGGGCAGAGGTCGAACGTCTTTGGCGCTTCGGAGCCCGTCTCTGTTTGAGCCCGGGGTTCTTGGGCGCTCCGCCTTGTTGCTTCGAGCACGTATCTCAGTCTCTTCGTCCGAGTCCCCATCCGGTCCGGCGCCCCCGTGGGTATTGGCGATCGGAAGGAGCGGACGATGGAGATGGAAGTGATCGTGGAGCGGTACGCGTTCTTGGACGTGCACCGTGACACGGTGATGGCGTGTGCCGCGGTCGCCGTCGGGCACTCGATCCTCGTGATCGCCTGGCATCTCCTCAGCACCGGAGAGCCTTACAACGACCTGGGCGGCGACTACTTCGACCTGCGCCGCAACAGCCCCGCCCGCCAACGCCGCCTCGTCGCCCAACTCGAAGCCATGGGCCACAAAGTCACCCTCGAGCCCGCCGCCTGAACGCCCAACACCCTCGGCGCACCGCCCCGAACGGGGGCTCCGCCCCCGCACCCCCACGCGGCCCAAGCGCCATGGCACAGCATGATTCACATCTCAGTCCGGCGGGCGCGGATCAGCCAGGCGGCGGAGTCGAAGGCCACCCCATCGGTGGTGGCGCGATCGGCCAGCACGGCGCGCAGGTTGGCCTGGGCCTGGGCCCGCTGGTCGGCGTCGAGGTCGGCGAGCATGGCCCGGTTGGCGATTTCCGACAGGAACTCGTAGGCCCCGGCGGGATCGTCTCCGAAGCGGACGGGCGCGTGGAATCCGTCCACGTCGACCTCGCCCAGCCCGGCGGCCTTGAGGATCTCCCTGACCCGTTCCGGGTCGGCCAGCCCGAACGGCCCGGGGACGTTGTCGGGCGGCGCGGGGAGGTCGCGGCCCAGGGCCGCGGAAGCCATGAGGGCCTGGAGCCACTCATTGGCTCCGAAGGGTTGCCACGCCAGCATGGCCACGCGACCGGCCGGCCGCAGGGCGGCGGCGACGTTGGTGAAGGCGGCCACCGGGTCCGAGAAGAACATGCACCCGAAGGAGCTGATGGCCACGTCGAAGGACTCCGGGACGAACGGATGGGTCTGGGCGTCGACCTGGACGAACTCGACGTTGTCGATGCCCTCGGCCCGGGCCTGGGCGCGGGCCCGTTCCAGCATCCGCGACGACAGGTCCACGCCGAGGGCGTGCCCGCCGGTGGCGGCCCGGGCCGCGGCCCGGGTGGAGGCGCCGTTCCCGCAGCCCACATCCAGGACCCGCTCGCCCGCGGCAATGGCCGCGCCCGCCTGCAGGCGCACATTGTGGGCCCGGGTGGTGCCCTCGAAATGCTCGGCGTTGTCGGCCCAGTAGGCACCCTCGTCGCCATCCCAGGCCGCCGCCATGTCCTCGTTGGCGATCACCGCGGCCGTTCGTCCCGGCGCCGGAAGGCGAGGCCGGTGGCGCCGACGCCGAGGAGGGCGGCGCCGAGCATGGTCAGGGCGGCCGTGGCCGAGCCGCCGGTGCGCGGGAGGGTTCCCCCGCTGAGGCTGTCCCCGGCGCCACCGGGGTTGGTGCCGGTGCCGCCCGGGTTGGTGCCGGTGGCACCGCCGACGTCCGTGCCGGTGCCTCCGGTCCCGACGTCGGTCCCCGTGCCTCCGGTCCCGCTGCCGCCGAGCCCCGCTCCGATGTCATCGCCGCCACCGGGTCCATCGGGCGGGGGCGCGACCGGCAAAGCGTTGACCACCTGGCCTCCGCTCAGCTCGGCGCTGGCGGCGGCGAAGTTGGCGTCGCCCAGGTAGCGGGCGGACACGGCGTGGTTCCCGGCGCCCAACGCCACGGTGTAGGTGGCGGGTGAACGCATGGCCACCTTCACCGGCGCCCCGCCGTCGATGACGAACTCCACCTCGCCAGTCGGTTCCGCGGGACGGCCCGTCTGAGCCGGAGTGACCGTGGCCGTGAACGTGACCGCCTCCCCGTCCGTGCTCGGGTTGGGCGACGAGGTGAGCGCCACCGCCGCCCCGGCCTGGTTCACGGTCTGGGTCAGGCCGGCCGTGGAGGTGGCGTAGTTTCCGTCTCCGCCGTAGGCGGCGGAGACGGTGTGGGGCCCGACGGCAAGGGCGGCCCCGTCGAGGGCCACGGTGGCGGCCCCGTCGGTGAGCGCCAGGGTCTGGGGCGCCGCTCCGTCGACGACGACATCGACCGTGCCGGTGGGGCCGGGCGAGGCGCCCGCGGGTGACGTGACCGAGATGGACACCGTCACGTCGTCGCCGAAGGTCGAGGGGTTGAGCGCCGACACGAGCTCCGTCACGGTGTCGCCCTTGCTCACGGTGAAGTCCACGGGGGCCGATGCCGTGCTGGCATTGCCGGCCACATCGGTCAGCCGGGCGGTGATGGTGTGCGGACCCTCAGCCAGATCGGGCGTACAGCTCCACGACCCGCTTCCGTCGACGGTCACCGAACACAGCTCCGCCGGGCCCTCCATCACCTTGACCACCGAACCGGCGACGGTCTCGCCGATGGTGCCGCTGATCGACGGGGCCGGCGGGAACTGCACCGTGACCTCGTCGGCCGGGGAGGCGATGGTCGGGGCCACCGCCACCGTGTCGACGGTCACCGACAGGGTCGCCGTGTCCGCCGTGTCGCCGAACCCGTTGCGGGAGAAGGCGGAGAAGGTGTGGACCCCGTCGGGCAGCGCCGCCGGCGAGAGCGACCAGTTGCCGTTGCGGCACAGCGCCCGGGTCAGCGGCGACGTGACCGCTCCGTTCACCTTCACGATGGTGGTCTCTCCGACGTTGCACCCCGGCGCCACCCCGACCACCAACGGCGTCTGGTCGTTGGTGACGTTGTCGGTAGCCAAGACGCCGCTGTCGCTGCCGGGGTCGAGGTCGGGAGCCCCGGGGAGGACCGGAGGCGGGTCGCCCAGCCAGCGGGCGGCGCCCATGTCACTGTTGCCTGCCGTTCCTCCGGCCACCGCCGCGCCCCCGGGGACGACAACACCGCCGGCAGCCAGGTCGGCTGAGGGCGACAGCGACGTCAGCGTGTAGCCGAGGTTGTCGGCTCCATAGGTGGCGTCGAGCGATCCGTCGTCCCAGTTGTAGCGGGCAACCACGAAGTCGTAGTTGCTCACGTACTGGTGGAGCGTGCTGGCGAAGGCCACGATCTTGTCGTCGTGCTGGACGGCGATGGCGCCGATCTCGTCGAAGCGGTCGTCGGCCAGGTTGGTGGAGACGATCCCGTCCGTATCGAAGGTGGTGTCGAGCGATCCGTCGGGGTTGTAGCGGGCCAGACGCATCACGTTGTTGCTGGACTCGCCTCCGATCGTGCCGTCGTTGCCCTTGCCCCCGGCCACGATCTTGCCGTCGGAGAGGACGGCGATCGACCGGATCTCGTTGCGGGGAAAGTCGCCGTCGCCGATGGGGGTGGTGACCTTCCCGTCACCGTCGAACGAGGGGTCGAGGCTGCCGTCGGGGTTGAGGCGGACCAGGGCGAAGGCGGAGTCGCTGGTGGTGGGGAACACGAAGCCGCCGGCCACGATCTTGCCGTCGGGCTGGATGGCGAGGGCCTTGATCTCCTCGACGCCGCTACCGAGCGTCAGGCTCTTGATGCCGTCACCGTCGAACGTGGGGTCCGGGGTGCCGTTTTCGTTGTAACGGCCGAAGGCGAGGTCCCAGTTGGACGACGTGCTCGACGTGGTGCCGCCC
>JBOGFO010000813.1:0-8497 GCA_050743445.1 Acidimicrobiia bacterium | reverse complement strand
GGATCTGGACGCTCGCCGCCGTCGTCTTCTTCCTCGGCGAGATGGCGACCGCCGGCTCGTTCTTCGCCCTCCCCTTCGGCCTCGGCGCAGCTCTGGCCGCCATCCTCGCCTTCGCCGGGGTGGAGGTCACCTGGGAGTGGGTCGCCTTCGTGGTCGCCTCCGGGACCTCCTCGGCCGTGCTCTGGCCCCTGGGCAAGCGCATGGACCGCCGCGGCGTCCCTACCGAGGGCACGCCCGGGTCCCGGCGCTGGATCGGCCAGCATGCCGAGGTCCTCGAGGGTATTCCCGGCGGTGTGTCCGGCACGGGCGTCATCCGCCTGGAGCGGGAGCAGTGGCGGGCGGAGAGCGCCGACGGCGCCCCGATCGAACAGGGCGCGGTCGTCCAGGTGGTGCGCATCGATGGAACCCGAGCCGTGGTGGAGCGGGTGGCGCCGTAGTCCGGCCGCCGGAAAGGACACTGCATCGCAATGGAAGAGCTGGCCATCCTGCTGTTCGTCGTGGCCCTGGTCCTGTTCGTGTTCGTGGCCCAGGGGGTGAAGATCGTCCGGCCCTACGAGCGGGGCCTCATCGAGCGCCTGGGCAAGTACAAGGCCACCGTCGACCCCGGCCTGCGCACGATCATCCCCTTCATCGAGAACATCCGCCGGGTCGACATGCGCGAGCAGGTGGTCGACGTCCCGCCCCAGGAGGTCATCACCTCCGACAACGTGGTCGTGTCCGTCGACGCCGTCGTGTACTACGAGGCCACCGACCCCCAGCGCCTGGTCTACAACGTGGCCAACTTCTACCTCGCCGTGACCAAGCTGGCCCAGACCAACCTCCGCAACGTCATCGGCGACATGCAGCTGGACCAGGCCCTCACCTCCCGGGACACGATCAACGCCCGGCTGCGGGAGATCCTCGACGACGCCACCGACAAGTGGGGCACCCGGGTGGTCCGGGTCGAGATCCAGCGCATCGACCCCCCGCCGGACGTGGTCGTCTCCATGCACAACCAGATGAAGGCCGAGCGGGAGCGCCGGGCGATCGTCCTCACCGCCGACGGCCAGCGGGAAGCCGCCATCGCCCGCGCCGAGGGTGAGAAGCGGGCCGCCATCCTCACCGCCGAGGGCGTCAAGGAGCGCGACATCCTGACCGCCGAGGGCCAGGCCCAGGCCATGAAGGCGGTGGCCGACGCCGAGAAGTTCCGGCGCATCGCCCTGGCCGAGGGGGAAGCGACCGCCACCCAGGCGGTGTTCTCCGCCATCCACGA
Source organism: Acidimicrobiia bacterium (assembly GCA_050743445.1). GTDB lineage: Bacteria > Actinomycetota > Acidimicrobiia > IMCC26256 > BP-133 > CAWBJP01. Next base: position 7,245 of record JBOGFO010000813.1, on the reverse strand, counting down.
GGGCGGCCCGACGCCCGATCTCATCGCCATCAAGTACCTCGAGATGCTGGGCCAGGTGGCCAATGGCCGGGCCACCAAGGTGTTCCTGCCCCTCGACACCTCCGGCTACCTCGGCTCCCTGGCCGGGATCGCCGAGCTGTTCAAGAGCGACGGGGATCGCAACGGGGGCACCCCGCTCCCCGGGGGCGAGGGCCGGAGGCCCACCGGGCCGGCTGCACCTCCGTCCATCCCGCCTCCGCCGGCGGCCCCTTGACCGTCTCGGCGCAGAATTTCCAACCTGTTGGAATTTCTGCGCCGAGATAGGTTGTCGGAATGACGGCGGACGTGGGATCGGCCCCCGGGGTCCTGATCTGGATGGACCTCGAGATGACGGGACTCGAGACCGAGCACCACGCCATCGTCGAGATCGCCGCCCTTGCCACCGACTGGGCGCTCACGCCCCTGGACGAGGGCATCGACCTCGTCGTACACCAGCCCGAGGAGGCGCTGAGTGAGATGAGCGACGTGGTGCGCCGGATGCACTCCCGCTCCGGCCTCCTGGACGAGATCCGGGCGTCCACCCTGGAGCTCGCCGAAGCCGGGGCCCGGGTTCTCGAGTACCTCAAGGGCCACGCCCCGACGCCGCGCACCGTTCCCCTGTGCGGCAACTCGATCGGCATGGACCGCCGCTTCCTGGCTCGCTACCTCCCGGAGATCGAGGACCACCTGCACTACCGCTCGATCGACGTGTCCTCCATCAAGGAGCTGTGCCGGCGCTGGTACCCCGAGCCGTTCAAGGCCCGTCCGGACAAGTCCGAGGGCCATCGGGCCCTCTCCGACGTCCACGCCTCCATCTCCGAGCTGGCCTACTACCGCACGACCGTCTTCAAGTGATCCGGTAGCCCCGGGTTCGTTCAGGGGAGAACGACCGGGGCCGTCAGGCCGGGGCCGTTGTTGCGCACCGAGTTCACCTCGGTGCCGACCGGACGGGGTTGGAGGAGCTCGTCGGGGGCCGGGACGAGCAGGGAGCTCAGGAGGGCGAGGTCGTGCTCGTCCCGGTCGAGCCACACCTCCCAGTGCTCGGGCGGGAGGATCACCGGCATCCGGTCGTGCAGGGGAGCCACGATCTGATTGGCGGAGGTGGTGATGATGGCGCAGGTCCGGATGGCGTGGCCCTCGCGGCGCCACGTGGACCACAGGCCGGCCATGGCCAGGACGTCGCCCTCGCCGGGGGCGAAGAAGTAGGGCTGCTTGCGTCCATCCCTCGACTCCCATTCGTAGAAGCCGTCGGCGGGGAGCAGGCAGCGGCGGCGGGCGAACGCGTCGCGGAAGAGGGGACGTTCGACCAGGGTCTCGGCCCGGGCGTTGATGGGACGGGGGCCCTGGGCCGGGTCGCGGGCACCGGGCGGGATCAGGCCCCAGCGGAAGGAGCCGAGGAGCCGGCGGCCCTCATGTTCGGCGACCGCGTAGACCGGATCGGTGGGCGCGACGTTCCAGCTGGGAGGCAACGGCTCGGTGCGCACCTCGTCGATCAGGAACCGCTCGGCGAGATCGGAGAGGGGTTGGGAGGACGCGTACCGGCCGCACACGGTCAGCGGCGCCGGCCGATCACCAGCAGGTACTCCCGGGGCTGGACGATGCCGTCGCCGGTGGCCCACCTGGACTCGAAGAGGTCGAGCCACGCCCCCTCCAGCTCCCCTCGCCGGTCGCCCAGGTTCTCGGCCAGCGTCTTGGTCGGCCCGTAGCTCGAGGAGAACAGGTCCCACGACGCCTGTGCCGACTCGGCACGGTAGATCGAGGCCTGCTCGGAGATGTCGAGCTCGAAGTCGTCGCCCAGCAGCCCGCGCACGACGTCCGCTCGCCCCCAGTCGAACGGGTCACTCGGCGGAGGCGCGGGCTGGAACGGGGCCATGGCCCGGAACATGTCCCCGACGCCGCCCTCCGGCGTCCAGTTGGCGAGGACGACGTGGCCGCCCGGCCGGGTCACCCGGGCCAGCTCGCCGGCGGTGGCCTTGTGGTCGGGAGCGAACATGACCCCGCAGCTGGAGGAGACGACGTCGAAAGCCGCGTCGTCAAGGGCAAGGGCCTCGCAGTCACCGACGCGGTAGTCGATGGCGAGCCCGAGCTGCGCCGACCGCTCCCGGGCGGTCTCGAGCAGGCCGGGCGAGAGGTCGATGCCGGTGACCTCGGCGCCGGCGGCGGCCGCCCGCTCGGCCACGGCCCCCGTGCCGCAGGCCAGATCGAGCCAGCGGACACCGGGCCCCGCCTTGAGGCGTTCGATGATCAGGTCGTGGATGTCTGCGAGGTGCTCGGTGACGTTCTGGTAGGGGCCGTTGGCCCACATGACGCCCTGACGTGCCTTCAGTTCCTCGAACGGCATGGTCCCCTCCGGGCTCGGCGAATGGGTGACGACAGATCGAGTTCTCAGAGGACGGTGAGCGCCCCCAGGAGGGTGACGACGGAGCGCTCCCGCGCCGCGTGGCCCATCAGGCCGATGCGCCAGGCCTTGCCGGCGAAGGGCCCGAGGCCGCCGCCGACTTCGATCCCGAACTCCTCCCGCAGGATCTTGCGGCCGCCGGCGTCATCGACGCCTTCGGGGAGGAGGGCGGCGGTGAGCTGCGGCAGCCGGTGCCCGGCGGGGGCGATCACCTCGTAGCCGATGCCCGGGAGGACCTCCTGGAGCTGCTCGCCCGTCCGGGTGTGGCGTTCCCACACCGTCTTGAGGCCCTCGGCCAGCACCCGGCCGAGGCCGGCATGGAGGGCGTAGAGGAGGGAGGACGAGATGGTGTGGTGGTAGCGGTGGGGTTCGTGGAGGTAGGCGTCGAGCAGTCCGAGGTCGAGGTAGAACGACGCCGGCGGTGAGCTGCGCCCCGCCACCCGGGCGGCGGCCCGATCCGAAAGGGTGACCGGCGACAGCCCCGGCGGGGCTCCCAGGCACTTCTGGGTGGCGGAGTAACAGGCGTCGACCCCCCACCCGTCGATCTCGACGGGGATCCCGCCCAGCGAGGTGACGGCGTCGAGGAGGAAGAGGGTGTCCGTCTCCTGCAGCGCCATCAGGGGGGCGACCTCGTTGCGCACCCCGGTGGAGGTCTCGGCATGGACGACGGCCACCAGGCGGGCCTCCGGGTGGCGGCGCTGGGCGGCCAGGAGGGCTTCGGGGTCGAGGGCGCTGCCCCACGGGGCCTCCACCCGCTTCACCGTCGCTCCCGCCCGCTTGGCGACCTCGGCCAGGCGCTCTCCGAAGTAGCCGTTGATCCCCACGATGGCGACGTCACCGGGCTCCAGCAGGCTCACCAGGCAGGCTTCCATGCCCGCCGAGCCCGTCCCCGACACCGGCAGCGTGAGCTTGTTGGTCGTCCGGAACACCTGCCGGAGGCGATCGCCGATCTCCCGGGTCACGGTCAGCAGATCCGGGTCGAGGTGGCCGAGCACAGGCCGGACCAGGGCCTCCATGGCCTCCGGGTAGGGGTTCGACGGGCCGGGGCCGAGCAGCAGACGTTCGGGGTGCATGGGGCGGGGGATCCTTTCTAGAGCTGGGAGCGGATGAGCCCGTCGAGGATGTCCGCCTCGGAGACGAGCATCTCGTCAAAGCCGAAGTGGCGCATGACGGCCACCAGGACGATGGCACCGCCCACGATCACGTCGACACGTTCCGCCTCCAGCCCGGGGTTGTGCCGGCGGGCCTCCGCCGGTTCGGTGGCCAGCGTACGGAACACGTCTTCGGCGGCGGCATGCGTGAGCCGGAAGTGGTGCAGGGCCTCAGGGTCGTAGACGGCGAGCCCGAGCTCCACCGCCGCCACCGTCGTCACCGTCCCGGCCACACCGATGAGCGTCTTGGCGTCGATGGCGCCGGGCAGGAGCCGGTCCACGTCGTCGAGATGAAGACCGACGACCGACACGGCCTGCGACAGCTCCTCGGGCGCGGGCGGATCGGAGTGGAGGTAGGCCTCGGTGAGGCGAACGCAGCCCACGTCGACCGAGACCAGGCTCTCGGGGCGGTCGCTTCCGAGGATGAACTCCGTCGAGCCGCCGCCGATGTCCACCACCAGGTAGGGCTTGGATTCGGTGAGGCCGGCGGTGGCGCCGGCGAAGGTGAGCCGCCCCTCCTCGTCCCCGCTCAGCACTTCGGGGGCCGTGCCCAGGATCTCCTTGGCCCTGATGAGGAAGTCGTCGCGGTTGGTGGCGTCGCGCACGGCACTGGTGGCGGTGGCCCGCACCCCTTCCACGCCGAGGGTGGCGAGGACCTGGCGGTACTCCCGGAGCACCCTCAGCGTGCGGTCCACGGCGTCGGGATGGAGACGGCGGGTGGCGCCGACACCCTGCCCGAGCCGGGTGATGGTCATTCGCCGTTCGAGCGTGGTCAGCGGGGCGTCCCCGTCGTCGGCTTCCGCCACCAGCACCCGCGTCGAGTTGGTGCCGATGTCGATGGCGGCCCGGCGGCTCATCAGGTCCCCTCGGGGACATCGGGGAGCCGCTCCGCCACCCAGCGCCCGACCGGGTCGTCGCCCCCGGCGAGGAAGTAGGCGTAGTGGGCGTGAAGGCACTTCACGCCCTGCCTGGTCCCGCCGACCCCGCCGAAGGGGCGGGGCCCGCCGTGCCCGTCCGGCAGCGCGGCGTCGCGATCGGCGGCGTAGGCGGCGTGGGCGGCGTCGAGCTCCGCCTGGTCGACCTCGGCTTCCGCGACCTTGACCCCGCCCGCGGATTCCAACCGGGCCACGGCCTTCATGGCCTGGCGGTCCACCAGCCAGTAGCGGGTGGGCATGGGCCGGCCGTCGGCGGTGAGCGGGTCGTTGCGGATCACGACCGGGTCCCCGGCGGCGGTCCGGACGCAGACCTCGAACGCCGCCTCGGGACGCCGTCCGAGGGATTCGATGAGGACGGCGGTGTCGTCGGAGTGGGTACCCACCTCCGACAGTCTATGAACGCCTGGATAACCCCTGGAAAACGCCCCCATTGGCAGGTTTCGCCAAACCGTGGCCTGGAAAGAACCGGAAGCATCGACGGCCGGCGGAGGCCGTACCGATGAAGGGGGGCCTGGGCATGCGATCGTTGCTGCGCGCCGTTGTCATCACTGTGCTCGTCGGTTTCATTGGCGCTTCAGGTTCGGCCTCGGCCACCAAGAAGTCGCCGCCGGGCAACCCGCCCGGAAACAACGGGACCATCAAGGTGGGGGCAGACGCCGATCCCGAACCCAACAACGAGCCCCATGTCGACGGCTGTCGCCTGTGGATCGAGTTCTTCGGGTTCGACACCGGCGAGCGGGTGCGCATCACCTTCGAGACCCAGCCGCCCACCGGACAGGGCGACCTGCTCCTCACCCATGAGGCCGTCATCAGCGACGACCCTGCCGCCGGCGGCCAGGACGCGGACGCCGTCCTCGGATTCAACCTGTCCGAAGCCCTGCAGAGCTTCGAACCCCACCCCAAGCAGGGCTACCACGTCAAGGTGCGCTCGGATTCCCTCAACGCCCCGGGCGGCGCCAAGCAGAAGGTGTTCTGGCTCAACTGCAACCCGGCGCCGGCCAGCGCCGTTCGGGTGACCAAGGCCGTCGAGGGATCGGCGAAGGGACCGTTCCTGCTCATGGTCCGGTGCAACCACGCCCCGGCCGACCAGGACGTCTCCCTGGCCCCCGGCGAGTCGCGCGACATCCCCGTTCCTCTGGGGACGACCTGCGCCGTCACCGAGCCCGATCCAAGGGGGGCCAGCGATGTGAGGTTCACCGAGAGCGCCGGGGACGGGACGGAGGACGGCCAGGTGATCGTGACGGGTGAGGCCCCCGCCACGGTCGTGGTCACCAACGTCTTCCCTGAGGGCACCCTCCAACCGGCCGCGGTTCCCGACTCCGGCACCGAGCGGGTCGCAACGGAGGTGGCCGGTGTCAGCGAGACGGCGCCGGTGGCATTGGACACGCTGCCCCGCACGGGCGGCGCGTCCGACGTGCTGATCCGTGTGGGCGCCTGGGTCCTGGCCGCGGGCGGACTGACCCTTTTCGCCGGCCGCCGGCGGTAGGACTCCACGGCCACCGGCGCTAACGTCGGTAGCCATGGAGGCCAGGACCGGAGCAGTCCCCGTCGCCGAGCTGGTGGCCATCTGCGGGCGCGACCGGGTGGTCACCGAGCATCACGCCCTGCGGACCTATGAGTCCGACGGGCTGTTGCAGTACGCCGCCGTGCCCGCCGCCGCCGTCCTCCCCGACACCACCGCCGAGGTGGCGGCGGTCGTGGCCGCCTGCCACCGGGCCGGGGTCCCGTGGGTGGCGCGGGGCTCGGGAACCGGGCTCTCGGGCGGGGCGCTGCCCGTCAAGGACGGAGTCCTCATCTCACTGGCCCGCATGCGCCGCATCCTCGAGGTCGACCTCGAGAACCAGCGGGTGGTCGTCCAGCCCGGCGTGACCAACGCCGAGGTGACCGCCGCCGTGGCCCCCACCCACTTCTACCCGCCCGACCCGTCGAGCCAGATCATCTGCTCCATCGGGGGCAACGTGGCCGAGAACTCGGGCGGGGTGCACTGCTTCAAGTACGGGTTCACCACCAACTACGTCATCGGGGCCGAGGTGGTGCTGCCCGACGGCGAGGTCGTGCGCCTCGGCGGATCCGAGCTCGATCGGCCCGGCTACGACCTGCTCGGCATCTTCGTCGGCTCGGAGGGCACTCTCGGGGTGGCCACGGAGATCACGCTGCGGGTGGTGCCCGCCCCCGAGGCCGTCCGGACGGTGGTGGCCTACTTCGACTCCCCCGAGGCCGCCGGGCGCAGCGTCTCCGACGTGGTGGCGGCGGGCATCGTTCCCGGAGCCATGGAGATCATGGACCCCCTCGCCATCCGGGCCACCGAGGCGGCCACCAACGCCGGCAACCCGCTCGACGTGGGGGCGTCGCTGATCGTGGAGCTCGACGGCTCCGCCTCCGAGTGCGGGGCCCGCTTCGACGACGTCGTCGCCATCTGCGAGCGCAACGGCGCCACCGGGATCCGCATCGCCGCCGACGACGCCGAGCGGGCGCTCATCTGGAAGGCGCGCAAGGCGGCCTTCGCCGCCATGGGCCGCATCTCCCGCAACTTCTATGTCCAGGACGGCGTGATCCCCCGCACCCGCCTCCCCGAGGCGCTGCGCCGCATCGAGGAGCTTTCGGAGGAGTACGGGCTGTCGGTGGCCAACGTCTTCCACGCCGGCGACGGCAACCTCCATCCCCTCGTCGCCTACGACGCGCGCAAGCCGGGCGATCCCGAGCGGGCCGAGGAGCTCGCGGGCCGCATCCTCCTCGCCTGCGT
>JBOGFO010000812.1:0-8264 GCA_050743445.1 Acidimicrobiia bacterium | reverse complement strand
GACGATGTTCGCGCCGCCGGCGGCCGGCGCCGCCGCGCCCTCCTTGCCCCGGCGGGCGGCGGAGCGGGCCAGCAGATGGGCCGGGATCTTGGAGGAGGCGTCCCCGGTCGGGCGGGCTTCGGCGGCTGCCGCCTCGCCACCGGCGTCGGCGGCCGGTGCCTCGGCGGCGGGGGCTTCATCGGCCGGGGCTTCGGCCGCGGCCTCGGCGGTCTCGCCTTCTTCTCCGGGCACGGGCAGGCCCAACGCCTTGCGGCGTTCCCGGCTGCGGCGCAGCAGGTGTTCGGGGACCTCGGCCATGTCTTGCTTGCCTCCTCGAGCCCTAGAGGGGCCCGGAGATGCCGCCGTCCTTCCGGACGCGCCAGAAGTGGACGGCGAGGAAGATGACGGTCACGAACGGAAGCATGAGCACGTGGAGCACGTACCACCGCAGCAGGGTCTCCCCGCTGATCTCGGTCGTTCCGAGCAGCACGAAACGAACCTGATTACCGAAGACTGGGGTGTATCCCATCATGTTCGTCCCCACGGTCACCGCCCACAGGGCGAGCTGATCCCAGGGGAGCAGGTAACCGGTGAAGGACAGCAGCAGGGTGAACTGCAGCAGCATCACTCCCACCACCCAGTTGAACTCCCGGGGTGGCTTGTAGGCCCCGTGGTAGAAGACCCGGGCCATGTGGAGGAAGACGGTCAGCACCATGAGGTGGGCGCCCCAACGGTGCATGTTGCGCACCAGTGACCCGAAGGTGACGGCCGTTTCCAGCGTCTTGATGTCGTCCCACGCGGCCGCCTCGGTGGGCCGGTAGAAGAACATCAGGAAGATCCCGGTCACGGTGAGCAGGACGAAGAGGAAGAAGGACAGCCCGCCCAGGCACAGGGTGTAGGAGACCTTGACCGCGTGGCGCTTCACCTTCACCGGATGAAGGTGGTACAGCACCGAGTTCATGATCACGTAGGAGCGGTTCCGGGGGCTGTCGGTGTAGCCCTTGCGGAAGAACGACCCGGGCCGGAAGATCGAGCTCCATGCCTGGGAGCCCTTCATCTTTTCTCCGGCTTCGGCGAGTTTGCCTTTCAGGCCGTTCCCGTTGCCGTTCGCCACCCCGAATCCTCCCTGCCCCAATGGGGCTAGAACCGTACTCCGTAGGCGTAGCCGTGCCTGTTGTCGCGCTGGTGCGGGTCGCCGGGCACTCTTCCGGCCTGGGTCTTGCCGAGGATGATCACGCCCGTGGGGCAGCGGTCGACGCACAGGGCGCACCGCGTGCAGACATCCTCGTCGACCACGAAGAACACGTGGTCCCCCGGATCATCACCCGGCTGTTCGGTGTTGATCGCCTCTTCGATGGCGTTCACCGACAGCATGTGGATGCACTTCCAGGGGCAGATGTCGACGCAACCCTCGCAGAGGATGCACTCCGCCTGGTCGATGTGGAGGAACTGCTTGGGCTTCACCGCCGAGTTGAGCCACGCCGGGTCCACCTCCTGGAGCTGATAGGAGGTGGCGAACTCGGGCATCGGCGGGTTGGCGTCGGTCTTGGCCATGGCTCTTAGTCTTTCTTGGTCACCGGTCGGGAGAACGCCGACGTCCCAGACGGCGAGGCGGTGGCAGGGACGGCGGCCTTCGGCTTGGCCGTACCCCGCTTCTGCCACATCACCCACACGACCACGTTGAGGCCGAGGAAGACGATGTACATGACGGCGGCCACGGTGTCCCGCAGTGCTCGTCCGTTGATGTCGATGGCGTACGTGTCGAGGAGGATCTTGTCTTCCCGCAGTCCGAGATTGGAGTCAGCCCAGGTGAGCCACTCGTGGGGCACGACGCCGTAGCACATGAGGAACATGGCAAAAACCGCCGTGGCCCCGAGCATGCTCTGGGCCCAGGTGGGAGGGAGCTCCCCCTTGGGGCGGCGCAGCAACACGAAAAAAGCCGCGAATCCAGCCGCGGTCAAAGCCAGCGAGAAGAAGAATCTGCCGGGCTCGACTGAGAAGTACCTGATGACCGCGTCCACCGCACTGCGCTCCTCGTGAACGTTTGCACAAAGTCGCATTCTACAGGAGGACCGCTTCCACCTGTGGACGGACCGCCCGCGAATCTGCCGGGACGGGGGCCCCCGACACGTTACCGTTCCCCTCCCTCGGGGCGCCGTAACGAGTGCACCGTTGCGGGCGGAAGAGCGCCGCACGCGAGACTGCAGGCCGTGACGGATCGGTTCGACGTGGTGGTGGTGGGCGGCGGACCCTCCGGGGCGGCGGCCGCCTACTGGCTGGCCGAGGCGGGCCACGACGTGGTGGTCCTGGAGAAGTCCCGCTTTCCGCGCGACAAGACCTGTGGCGATGGGCTCACGCCCCGGGCCGTCCGTCAGCTCCACGACATGGGCCTGGCCGACCCGCTCGCCGAGTTCCACCGCTTCGGGGGGCTGCGGTCGGTGGCGCACGGGCTGACCCTGGAGCTGGAGTGGCCCCGCCACCCCGAGTTCCCTCCGTACGGCTACGTCGTCCCCCGCCGCCATCTCGACGAGATGGTGGCCGAAGGGGCGGTCAAGGCCGGCGCCACCGTGTGGCAGGCCACCGAGGCGCTGTCACCGCTCATCGAGGGCGGGCTCGTGGTCGGCGCCCGGGTCAAGCACAAGGACACCGGGGAGGTGGCCGAGGTCCGGGGCCGCTACGTGCTCGTGGCCGACGGGGCCAACTCCCGGTTCGGGCGGGCCCTGGGCACGGCCCGGGCCCGGCGCTATCCGCTGGGCATGGCCATCCGGGGGTACTACCGCTCACCCGGCCACGACCAGGACTGGATCGAGAGTCACCTCGACCTGCGCGACCGCAAGGGTGACGCCCTCCCCGGCTACGGGTGGATCTTCCCGGTGGGCGACGGCACGGTCAACGTGGGCGTGGGCCTGCTGTCGACCTTCCGGGACTGGAAGGCGGTGAACACGTCCCACCTCATGGAGGCGTTCGTAGAGACAGCCCCGGCCCACTGGGGCCTGTCACCCGAGACCGCCACCTGCGCTCCCACCGGCGGGCGGCTCCCCATGGGCAACTCGGTCGAACCCGCGGCCGGGCCCACGTGGCTGGTCGTGGGCGACGCCGGCGGTGCCATCAACCCGTTCAACGGCGAGGGCATCGCCTACGCCTACGAGACCGCCCGCATCGCCGCCGAGGTGCTCGACGAGGCCCTCCGCTCGGGTGACGGCCTCGTGCTGTCGCGCTATCCCGCCCGCCTCGAGGACACCTACGGGCTGTACTTCCGCGTGGCCCGTGCCTTCGTCCGGGCCATCGGCAACCCCGTGGTCATGCGCGAGCTCACCCGCGTCGGGATGCGTTCGGCCACCCTGATGGAGTGGGTGCTACGGGTCATGTCGAACATGCTCCGCCCCGACGAGCTCGGCCCCGCCGAAGCGGCCTACAAAGTCCTGTCCCGACTCGTCGCCGTCGGCCCCGAGCCCTAATGGGCCGGGCCCGGCCCGGGTTTCCCGCCGCTACCCCTGCGAGCGATAGCCTCGCGGCCCTGAGCGAGTACCTCCCGATCCTCGTCATGCTCGTACTGGCCACGGTGTTCGCGGCCGCGTCCTTCGCCGCCTCCTCCCTCCTCGCCCCGCGCCGGCCGACGTCGGCCAAGCTCGCCCCCTACGAGTGCGGGATCGTCCCCGAACACGAGCCCGCCGAACGCTTCCCGGTGAAGTTCTACCTGGTGGCGATGGTCTTCATCATCTTCGACATCGAGCTGGTCTTCCTCTATCCCTGGGCCGTCATCTTCCGCCAGCTCGAGATCTTCGGCCTCATCGAGATGGGCCTGTTCCTGGCCGCCATCGTGATCGCCTACGCCTACGTGCTCTCGGCCGGCGCCCTCGACTGGGGCCCGGCCCGCAAGGTGGGGGAGCGGCTCGTCACCCCGGTGCTTCGGGCCTCGGCCTGGCCGCCCCCGGCACCGAAGGATCCGGAGCAGCCGGAATCCGGCGAGGCGGCGTAGCGATGGGTCTCGAGGCTCTCAACCAGTCGTTCCTGACCACCCGCCTGGAGGACCTCGTCAAGTGGGCCCGGCGGAACTCGGTGTGGCCCGCCACCTTCGGGTTGGCCTGCTGCGCGATCGAGATGATGGCCACGGGGGCCGCCCACTACGACCTGTCCCGCTTCGGCATGGAGGTGTTCCGGGCCAGCCCCCGCCAGGCCGACCTGATGATCGTCGCCGGGAGGGTGAGCCAGAAGATGGCCCCCGTCCTCCGTCAGATCTACGACCAGATGGTCGAGCCGAAGTGGGTCATCTCCATGGGGGTGTGCGCCTCTTCGGGTGGCATGTTCAACAACTACGCCATCGTCCAGGGGGTCGACCAGGTCGTCCCCGTCGACGTGTACGTCCCCGGCTGTCCCCCCGGTCCCGAGACCCTCATGCACGGTATCCTCACGCTCCACGACCTCATCCGGCGGGGTGAAATCGTCCGCCGTCCCGGCCAGGGCGCCGGCCTCCAAATCCCAGAGCCCACCCCCCGCTCGGCGTGACCTCTCCTTCATCTTCGAGGCGATGACCGACGACAGCGCTCGTGAAGAAATGCACAAGAAAGAAGGCGAACGGGGGGCTGAGGTCCTCGGTCGATTTCCCCATGCCGCCCTGGCCGACTCCCACGGCCAGACCGTCGTCTACATCGACCGGCGCGACTGGCGGGCGCTGGCCCAGTGGCTGCGGGACGAGGGCTTCGAGCAGTGCGTGGACATCACGGCCGTGGATCAGCTGCTCCGCCCCGCCCGGCCGTTGCCGGCCGGGGTGGCCCCGGAGCGCTTCGAGGTGGTGGCCAACTTCCTGTCGTACTCCCGCAACCTGCGGCTGAGGGCCATCTGCCAGGTGCCGGACGGGGTGGCGGTCGACAGCCTGTTCGCCGTCTATCCGGGTACGGAGCTCCCCGAGCGGGAGGTCTGGGACCTGCTCGGGGTCCCCTTTGACGGGCACCCCGACCTGACCCGCCTGATGATGCCCGACGGGTGGGAGGGCCACCCGCTGCGCAAGGACGACCACCCCGCCCGCGTGCCCGTGCAGTTCAAGGACGCCCCCCGCCCGATATGAGCATCGAGAACCCCACCGATCTGGTGCTCGGCCCGGAGGCGTGGCCGGAGTCGGACGAGACGATGGTCATCAACCTCGGTCCGCAGCACCCGTCGACCCACGGGGTGCTCCGGGTGCTCCTCGAGCTCGAGGGGGAGACGGTCCTGCGGGCCAAGCCGGTCATCGGGTACCTCCACACCGGGATGGAGAAGACCGGTGAGCAGCTGACCTACGTGCAGGGACCGACCAACGTCACCCGCATGGACTACGCCGCGCCGCTGTTCAACGAGCTGGCCTACTGCCTGGCCGTGGAGCGCCTGCTCGATCTCGAGGTGCCGGACCGGGCCACGTGGATCCGGATGCTCATGTGCGAGCTCAACCGGGTGTCCTCGCATCTGCTGTTCCTGGCCACCAATGGGATGGACCTTGGGGCCATCTCGATGATGCTCTACGGCTGGCGGGAGCGGGAGCTGGTCCTCGCCTTCTTCGAGAAGGTGACCGGCCTGCGGATGAACCACAACTACATCCGCCCCGGCGGCGTCGCCGCCGACCTTCCTCCCGGGTGGGAGGAGGACGTGGCCGAGATCTGCGAGATCGTTCCCGAGGGCATCGAGGAGTACGACGAGCTGCTCACGGAGAACCCCATCTGGATGGAGCGAACCGTTGGGATCGGCGTCATCACCACCGAGCAGGCCCTGGCCCTCGGCGCGTCGGGGCCGATCCTGCGCTCGACGGGGATGCCCTGGGACCTGCGCAAGGCCCAGCCCTACCTGGCCTACGACCAGGTCGACTTCGACGTCATCTACACCGACAACGGCGACACCTATGACCGCTACCGGATCCGGCTCCACGAGGTGAATGAGTCCCTGCGGATCGTCCGCCAGTGCGTGGAGCGCATGCCGGGTGGCGACTACCGGACCCAGGACCGGAAGGTGACGCCGCCGCCCCGGCCCCGCATCAACGAGTCGATGGAGGCCCTCATCCACCACTTCAAGCTCTTCACCGAGGGGTTCAAGGTGCCCGCGGGCGAGGTCTACGTGGCGGTCGAGAACCCCCGGGGCGAGCTGGGCTGCTACCTCGTGTCGGACGGGACGGGGCGCCCCTACCGGGTGCACATCCGGGGCGCCAGCTTCTACAACCTCCAGACGATGGCCACCATGATCAAGGGCGCCCTGGTGGCCGACGGGATCGCCATCATCTCCAGCATCGACCCCATCATGGGAGACGTCGACCGGTGAGCACCGGCATCCCCGGCGCGGCGGAGATCATCGCCCGCTACCCCCGTGCCCGCTCGGCCCTCATGCCACTGCTCCACGCCGTCGCCGAACGCGACGGGCACGTGACGGCGGCGGGCATGACCGAGGTGGCCGGGCACCTGGGGCTCACCGCCGCCGAGGTCTTCGGGGTGTGCTCCTTCTATTCCATGTACAAGCGGGAACCCTGCGGGCGCCTGCTGGTGTCGGTCTGTACCAGCGTGTCGTGCCTGGTCAACGGCGGGCCCGAGCTCCTCGACCACCTGCGCCGGCGCTACGCCGACGATCCGGAGGTGACGGTCGAGGAGGTCGAGTGCCTGGCCGCCTCGGACGGGGCGCCGGTCATGCAGGTCAACTACGAGTTCCACGAGCGGATGACCCCGGACGAGGCCGAGCGGATCGTCGAGGCCTACAAGAGCGGAGAGCTCACGCCCCGGGGGCCATCGGGCGAGGTGCGGTCCTGACCATGCCCGCCACCGAGACCCGCATCATCACCAAGCGCCTGCGCGAGCATTCCGACGACTCCTGGACCCTCGAGCGCTCCCGGCAGACCGGGGGCTACGAGGGGCTGCGCAAGGCGCTGTCGATGGATCCGGCCGCCATCGCCGAGGAGGTCAAGACCGCCGGGCTGCGGGGCCGGGGCGGCGCCGGGTTCCCCACCGCCACCAAGTGGTCCTTCCTCCCCGCCGGGGTGGAGCCCCGCTACCTGGTCGTGAACTGCGACGAGGCCGAGCCTTCGACCTTCAAGGACCGGATGCTGATCGAGCGGGATCCGCATCAGCTCATCGAGGGCATCGCCATCGCCAGCTTCGCCCTCGGTGTCCACCACGCCTTCGTCTACGTCCGGGGCGAGTTCGCGCTGGGAGCCGACCGGATGCGCACCGCCGTGACCGAGGCCCGGGCCGCCGGCCTGATCGGCCCGGACGTGATGGGCACGGGCTACGCCCTCGAGATCACCGTCCACCGGGGCGCCGGCGCCTACATCTGCGGCGAAGAGACCGCCCTGCTGGAGAGCCTGGAAGGGGAACGGGGCATGCCCCGCATCCGTCCGCCCTTCCCCGCCATCGCCGGGCTGTACGCGAAGCCGACTGTGGTCAACAACGTCGAGACCCTGGCCACCCTCCCCGCCATCATCACCGGCGGGGGCGAGTGGTACGGCGCCATGGGCGTCGACCGCTCCCGGGGCACCCGGATCTTCTCCCTGTCGGGCAACGTCCGGCAGCCGGGCAACTACGAGCTGGAGCTGGGGCTCACCTTCCGACAGCTGATCGACGACATCGGCGGCGGCCTGTCCGGGCCCGGTCCGGTCAAGTTCCTCATCCCCGGCGGGGCCAGCTCCCAGTGGCTCACCGGCGACCACCTCGACGTGCCCCTGGACATGGACCTCGTGACCAAGGAGTACGGGGTGATGCTCGGGTCCGGCGCCGTCATGGTCTACAACCAGGACGCCTGTCCGGTGCGGGTCGCCCTCCGGCTGGCCAAGTTCTTCGCCCACGAGTCCTGCGGGAAGTGCACCCCGTGCCGGGAGGGAACGGGCTGGATCGAAAAGGTGCTCTACCGCATCGAGCACGGCGAGGGCCGGCCCGAGGACCTCGACCTGCTGCTCGACGTGGGCGACAACATCTCGCCCGGGCTCAACGCCCCCTTCAGCCAGACGACCATCTGCCCCCTCGGCCCGAGTGCGGTGTCCGCCATCGTCTCCCTCAACAAGTTCTTCCGGGCCGAGGTCGACGCCCACGTGAAGGAAGGCGCATGCCTGGTCGCGTGAACGTCACCATCGACGGCCGCCAGGTCGAGGCCGAGGCGGGCGAGCTGGTCATCCAGGTCGCCCAGGACCACGGGGTCTACATCCCCCGGTTCTGCTGGCACGAGCGCATGAAGCCGGTGGGCATGTGCCGCATGTGCCTGGTGGAGATCGAGGGCCAGCGGGGACTGCCGCCGGCCTGCACCGCCACGGTGGCCGACGGCATGGTGGTGCGGACCGAGAC
>JBOGFO010000811.1:0-3082 GCA_050743445.1 Acidimicrobiia bacterium | reverse complement strand
CGGAGCCAGAGCCGGTCGCCTCGACGACGGGAGCGACACCCGGGCCGCCACCGTCCGGACCCTCCAGCGCGGGGCGGTGAGCCTGGCGGCGGAGATGTTCGGTGGCGCCCAGCGCTGTCTCGACATGACGCTCGAATACATCAAGGACCGCCACCAGTTCGGCCGGGCCGTCGGCAGCTTCCAGGCCATCAAGCACCGGTGCGCCGACCTCGCCCTGGCGGTGGACACCGCCCGGGAAGCGGTGCGCCTCGCCGCCGAAGTGATCGACGAGGGTCAGGAAGCCCATGTCCTCGCCGTGGCCGCCGCCGCCAAGATCTCCGCCACCGACGCCTACCTCCAGGCCACCACGGAGACGATCCAACTCCACGGGGGCATCGGTTTCACCTGGGAGCACGACGCCCACTTCTTCTACAAGCGGGCCTTGACCTGCGCCAGGATGCTGGGCACCGCCCTTGACCACCGGGTCCGGCTGGCGGAGGCGCTCGGTGTCTGAGGCCGGCCCGCTCGCCTCCGGCTCGGCGCCCGAGCCCGGCCTCCCGGCCCCCCGTTGAGGAGCACGATGGAATGGGATGGAGGCTACGGAGAGCATGGGTTCCCGCCGGATGGTGACCGGTATGATCAATGGATGCCGGCGAAGGCCCCGAGCCGATCGACCAGGAAGAAGGCCGGCAACGGCGAGAAGTTCCGCAAGCGCGAATCCGAGGTCATCGACGCGGCCATCAAGGTGTTCTTCCGCCGGGGCTATTCGGCGGCGTCCATCCAGGACGTGGCCGACGAGGTCGGGGTCCTCAAGGGCAGCCTGTACTACTACATCGATTCCAAAGAGGACCTGCTCTCCCGCATCTTCGATGAGTCGCATCGCCAGGCGGCCGAGATCATCGAGGAGCTCTCCGCCCTGGACGCTCCTCCGCTGGGACGGATCCGGCTGTTCGTCGAGCGTTACGTCACCTGGTACCTGAAGAACTTCGAGCGGACGACCCTGTACTTCAACGAGTGGCGCCATCTCACCGGTGAGCGGCGCAAGCGGGTCCTCGCCCAGCGCCAGGCCTACGACGAGTTCGTACGGGACATGGTGGTGGCCGCCCAGGACCGGGGCGAGATCGATTCCCAGCTGAGCCCGAAGTACGCCTCCTTCCTCATCCACGGAGCCGTGAACTCCGTGTCCAACTGGTACCGGCGCGGGGGAGCGGACACCCCGGAGCAGATCGCCAACGTCTACGGCGTCATGCTCGTCGGGATGCTGACGGGCACCAGGCCGGTGGGCAAGGGGGTGTCCACGGCGGCCAAGGCGCCGGCGAAGCGATCGGCCCCGCCCCGCCGCCCCAAGGCTTAGGACGAAGTCGCCGCCGGTTCCCTGCGGCGGACGGTGATGGACAGGTCGGGGAGCGAGACGCTCAGCTGACGGAGCGACCTCGGGCTGGAAACGAGGTCGGCGATGCTCTGCACGAGCTCCGACGCCCTGGTGCGGGGCTCGGTTCGGGGCGGCCCGGAGGCGAGCATGGCGTCGACCTCGGAGTCGGGATGCATGGCCCGCAGGAGGAGCTCCTCGTCGGAGATGTGGATGCCGAAGCGCTGCCTCAGCTCCCGCAGCGTGGGTTGGGGCCGCTCCCAGCCCTTGAAGTCGGCCGCACGAGGCTGACTCAGGATCCGGTCGGCGACATCCGGCTCCACCGGGCGCATCAGTGGTCCGTAATGGCCGAGGGTGTACTGGATCACCTCGTCGGGCACCACCTTGTAGCGCTCGCCGGCCACGATGTTGAGCACCGCCTGGATGCCGACCAGCTGGGAGAAGGGAGTGGCCATCACGGGCTGGCCGAGGTCCTCCCGTACGATCATGATCTCGTCCAGGACCTCGGGAAGTCGCTGCGTCATGCCGTGCTGTTCGAGCTGGGCCTTGAGCGTCCCGGTCATCCCGCCCGGGAGCTGGTGGCGGTAGGGGAGGAGACTGAACTCGTTGGGGATGCCGGTCTCGTAGCCGCTGGCCACCGCCTCATCGGCGAAGTGCTGGCGCACGGGGGCGAGCATCGACTCGTCCAGGCCGTGGGTGTGCCCCAGGACGGCGACGTTCTCCAGCATCATCTCGGTCGAGGGCAGCGAGGCACCGTTGGCCATGGACCGGGAGGCGGTGTGGAGGATATCGATGCCGTGACGCATGGCCTCGATGTAGTTGAGCGGAGCCAGGCCGGTGGTGTTGTGGCAGTGCAGCTCGATCCGCTTGCCCAGGGTCGCCTGGCGGACCTTGGGGAGCAGAGTGGCGGCCCGCTCCGGGGTGAGCACCCCCGCGGCGTCCTCGAAGTAGACGGTCTCGATGCCGTTCCAGCTGGCGATCTCACCGGCCCGGGCGGCGAAGAAATCGTCGCTGTGGACGTCTGTGAGCCCGTACATGACGGCGGGCGCGGGCTGGGCTCCGGCTTCGAGGGCGACGTTGGCCACCCGGTGCATGATGCCCATGTCGAAGAGACAGTCGTAGATCCAGAAGCTCTTGACGCCGTGCCGGGAGAGCGTGTGGATCCACAGGTCGACGATCGAATCGGGCACGAAGCCGAACCCGATCACCGAGATGGTCCGCATGCCCGCCCGCAGCACGCTGGTGGGGAGGTTCTGGATGAGGAAGTCGGTGCTGGCCCAGGGGTCGTCCTTGAAGGTGCGCAGGAGGACCTGGAACATGCCGGCACCGGTGAGGTCCACGACCGTGAATCCCGTCCTGTCCAGGTAGGGCAACGCCGGCGCAGCCTGAAAGGCCCGCATGCGCAGACCCCAGAGGCTCTGCTGGCCGTCCCTCAGGGTCTGATCGACGAAGTCGATGTGCATCAGTCGGCCTCAATCGTGATGAGCGGCGTGCCGCATTCGACCCTCTCGCCGTTGGAGGCGTGAATGGCCCTCACCGTGCCGGCCACGTCGGCATGGACGGGGGTCATGAGCTTCATGACCTCCACGATGCAGAGCTGCGCGCCCGGTTCCACCCGGTCGCCGACCTCCACGAAGGGAGCGGCGCCCGGCTCGGGTGCCCGCCAGAAGACCCCGACCGTCGAGGAGGCGATGGTGTGCCCGGCCTCGGGCGGAGGAGCGGGCGCCGCGGGCG
>JBOGFO010000810.1:0-1903 GCA_050743445.1 Acidimicrobiia bacterium | reverse complement strand
GAGCGAGTGCATGGTCGCGCTCAGGCCCGAGAAGGCCAATCAAGTCGATGAGGCGATCCACTTCGCCCTCGGGCTCACCTCCTGATCGCTCGCCTGACCCGCCTTCCCGCCGGGGACGTACATGCGGTTGGCAGGCTGACCACTGACGTGAAACCAGTGTTACGCGGCCCGGGTCGAACGGTTGGCCCGGAGCGCCTTGACCTCTTCGGCGATGTTGCTGGGCACGGGCTCGTAGGTGGCGAACTGCATGGTGAACGCAGCCCGGCCCTGGGTGCGGGAGCGCATGTCGGTGGCGTAGCCGAACATCTCGGCCAGTGGCACCATGGCCCGCACCACACGGGCGTTGCCCCGCATGTCGACGCCCTCGACCCGGCCCCGGCGGCTGGACAGGTCACCGACGACGTCGCCCATGAAGTCCTCGGGGGTGACGACCTCCACAGCCATGACCGGCTCCAGGAGCTGCAGGCCGGCCTTGCGCACGGCCTCCTTGACCCCCATCGCCCCGGCCAGCTCGAAGGCCATCTGGGACGAGTCGACGTCGTGGGACGAGCCGTAGACCAGCCTCACCTTCACGTCGATGAGGGGGTAACCGGCCAGCACACCGCCGGTCAGGGCGTGCTCGGCGCCCTTGTTGACCGAGGGGATGAACTCCTTGGGGATGACCCCGCCGGTGATCTTGTCTTCGAACAGGTAGCCGGCGCCCGGGTTGGGCTCGATGTCGAGGACGATGTGGGCGAACTGGCCCCGGCCCCCACTCTGCTTGACGTGGCGGTACTCGACCTTGACGGCGGAACCGGTGACGGTCTCGCGGTAGGCGACCTCGGGGCGGCCGACGGCGGCCTGGACGCTGAACTCACGGCGCATCCGGTCGACGAGGATGTCGAGATGGAGCTCGCCCATCCCGGAGATGATGGTCTGGTTGCTCTCCTCGTCGGTGCGGACCCGGAAGGTGGGGTCCTCCTCGGAGAGGGCGGCCAGGGCCTTGGACAGCTTGTCCTGGTCGGCCTTGGAGGCGGGCTCGACGGCCACCGAGATGACCGGCTCCGGGAAGACCATGCGCTCGAGGATGATGGGGGCGTCGGGGGCGCAGAGGGTGTCGCCGGTGGCGGCGTCCTTCAGGCCGACGAAGGCCACGATGTCGCCGGTGGCGATCTGGGTGAGGTCCTCCCGGGTGTTGGCGTGCATCTTCAGGATGCGGCCCACCCGGTCCTTGCGGCCCTTGGTGGCGTTGAGGACGGTGTCGCCGGAGGAGAGCTTGCCGGAGTACACCCGGACGTAGCACAGGCGGCCCACGTAGGGGTCGGTCTGGACCTTGAACATCACGCCGGAGAAGGGCTCGGCGTCGTCGGGGTGGCGCACCACGGGCTCGCCGGCCGGGGTCTCCCCGGCGGTGGCGGTGATGTCGGTGGGCGAAGGCAGGTAGTCGACGACGGCGTCGAGGAGGGGCTGCACGCCCTTGTTCTTGAAGGCGCTGCCGCACAGGACGGGGACGATCTTGCCGTTGACGACGCCGATGCGCAGGCCGGAGCGGATCTGGTCCTCGGTCAGGCCGTCGTTCTCGAAGTAGGCGTCCATGAGCTCCTCGGACGTCTCCGCCACGGCCTCCACCAGGAAGTGGCGGGCGGCAGAGGCGGCGTCGGCGAGGTGAGCGGGGATCGCCTCGGTGCGGAAGTCGACGCCGGTGCCGGCGTCCCACACCAGGGCCTTCATGGCCACCAGGTCGACGACGCCGATAAAGACGTCCTCGGCCCCGATGGGCAGGTGGACGGGCACGGCGTTGACGCCCAGGCGGTCGCCCAGCATCTGGAGGCAGCGGTCGAAGTCGGCGCCGACCCGGTCCATCTTGTTGACGTACACGATGCGGGGCACGCCGTACTTGTCGGCCTGGCGCCACACGGTCTCG
>JBOGFO010000809.1:0-8619 GCA_050743445.1 Acidimicrobiia bacterium | reverse complement strand
GCCCACGTGATCGTGGGCGTCTTCGGGATGCGCAACGCCTCGCACTTCGGCGGCCCGCCCGTCGACTACCAGACGGTCGACTGGTCCCCGGACGCCGCCTCCGCGCTCGCCGATCTTGACGAGGTGTATCGGGTGTGGACGGCGGGCGTGGCCGGTTTGGACAGCGAGGGCCTCGCTCGTCCAGTCGGTCCGGCTGAAGGGCCGTTCGCCGAACTGCCCTACTCCGCACTGGTTCTGCACATCCACCGGGAGGCGATTCACCACCTGGGCGAGGTGCTCCTGCTGCGCGACCTCTACCGGGCGACGGGGGGCCGGCTCGGCTGAAACCGTTGCGGCAGAAGGGAAGTCGCTACCGGCGGCGCAGGCGGCGGGGACGCGCCAACGGGCGGGTGGGGACCACACCACCCCGCGGGCGGCGGCACTCGGGCGGTCGGGTCCGCCACGGTCCGCGTGTCCAACGTGCTCCTGCCATGGCGGAAATTTCGCCGTCGCCCGGCCGCGGACCTTTCTGGGATAAGGGTGTGCCGCAGGAAAGCCCGCGGAGCGGGGATCACGCCCGATTGGTCGATCGTGGCCCGGCCGCGGCGTTGGAGAGGCGATCGTCACCTACGGGCGGTGGGGCCGGTAGCAGTCCCTATGGCCGGAGTGGCCGTGCTCGCGGGGCGGTCCGGAATTCAGCCCAGCGTCAGGGCGAAGGCGTCCCGGCTGCCGGTGGAGCTCTGGCCGGGAAGAGATCCAAGCGTGCTGCCCACGAGATGGATGACGGCGCCGTCGACGGTTACTCCGAGCGCCAGGTCGGTCGCCTCGGTGCCGAACTCGCTGTCCCACAGCATGCGACCGATGGGGTCGTAGCAGCGGACGAAGGCGTCCAGGCCCCGCCCCGGCTTGCCGGGAGCGCTGCGCTCCGTGCTTCCGGCGACGAAGATCTTGCCCGACGGATCGAGGGCCACGCTCATGGCCGCGTCGGTGAAGACGTAGCCGAACTGCTCCGTCCACTTCGTGCCACCGGATGCGTCGTAGCGGCGGACGAAGGCATCCGTCCCGCCCCCCGAGGTCTTCTGGTGCAGGACACCGTCGGTGCTGCCGACCATGACCGCTTCACCCTGGTCGTCGACGGCCACGCCGACCCCGTAGTCGTTGTATTCGGTGCCGAACTGGTCCATCCACAGGGACGTGCCGTCGAGGTCGAACTGGGTGATGAAGGCGTCGAAGCCACCGGCGTTCGACTGGGCCGGGAACGCGCCCTGGGTGGTGCCGACGACCACCAGCCGGCCCGCCGGTCCGATGGCGACCCCCCGGGCCCCCTCGCCCTCGATGCCGCCGAACTGGCGGGTCCAGACCTCGGTGCCGGTCGGGTCGTACTTGCGGATGAAGGCGTCGTAGTCGCCGCCGGTGGTCTGGCCGGGCATCGTCCCCCGCGTCGTGCCGACGATGTAGATGTTCTCGGCGGGATCGAGCGCCACGCCCGCGCCGCCATCGCCGCCGCCGCCGCCAAACTGGCGCGTCCAGACCTCGGTGCCTTGCCCGTCGTACTTGCGGAGGAACGCGTCCCGACCGCCGGCCGACGCCTGGCCCGGAAGCGTGCCTTCGGTCTCGCCGGCCAGGTAGATGTTGCCGGCGGCGTCGGTGACGACGCCCCGCAGGTAGTCGCGGTCGGAGCTGCCGAACTGGCGGGTCCACATCTCGGTGCCGGCGGCGTCGTACTTGCGCACGAAGGCGTCGAGGCTCCCCGCCGACGTCTGGTCGGGCAGCACGCCCTGCGTCCAGCCGGCGACGTAGTGGTTCCCCGAGTGGTCCGTGGTGACGGCCACGGCCTCGTCGACGTTCGTGGTCCCGAACTGGCGGGTCCACCCCGCCGTGACCCCGGATGCCCCCGGAGCAGGGACGACGAGGCCGGTGAGGGCGACGGCCAGGGCAGCCCACCCCACAGCCCGCCTCCTGTGTGCCACGGCCACGGGCGGACCTTACTCGCTCCCCGGCCGGACCCAACAGGTCCCCTCTTCCAGAGCCGGACCGGGCTGCGAACTGCCCAGGCCGACCCAAGTCTGCAGGCCCTGGTCACTGAAATAGCCCGCTCCTGGTCCCTCCGGGCTATGTAGCGCGTCGCGGGACGTCCCGATCGATACCTCGAAGGCGGGCGAGAGAGAGAGAGGTGCACCCATGAGCACGCGGACTCGTTGGCAGCAGCGGTTGGCGTTGGTACTGGCCGCATTGGTCCTTGGCGCGGTGCCCGGCGGGGCGATGGCGAGTGCCGCCGCCCCGGCCGCGGCCCGAACCTCCGTCATCGTCCAGGCCGGGGATGCCGGTGCCGCCCGGGCTGCGGTCGAGGCCGCTGGCGGCAAGGTCACCCAGGATCTCTGGATCGTCAACAGCGTCGCCGCCGAGGTGCCGGTCGCCGCCCTCGCCACGCTGAGTGCCCTGCCCGGCGTCGTCGACGTCAGCGCCGATGAGCCCGTCCAGGTCCAGGCGGCGAGCCCTTCACCGTTGCATGTCGCCAGCGCCGTCTACCCGAAGGTGGTCGGGGCTGACGACCTCTGGGCCGAGGGGGTGGACGGCGAAGGGGTCACGGTCGCCGTCATCGACACCGGGGTCAAGCCGGTCGCCGACCTCGCCGGCCGGGTCATCGGGGGCGTCGACGTCTCCGGCGAAGAAGGCCCGGACATCGACGACGGGAATCCCTACGACGACGGTTTCGGCCACGGCACCTTCATCGCCGGGCTGATCGCCGGCAACGGGGCGTCGTCGAGCGGCGCCTACAAGGGTGTGGCGCCCAAGGCCAAGATCGTCTCGGTCAAGATCGCCGGGAAGAACGGCGCCGCCGACATCAGTCACCTCCTGGCCGGCATCCAGTGGGCCGTCTCGTTCAAGAGCACCTACGGCATCCGGGTCATCAACCTCTCGCTGGGCACCAACGCCGCCACGCCGTACCTCCTGAGCACGGTGAACGCCGCGGTCGAGAAGGCCTGGGACGCCGGCCTCGTCGTCACCGTCTCCGCCGGCAACCTCGGCACGGACGCCCAGACCATCATGAAGCCGGCGGACGACCCGCTGGTCATTACCGTCGGCGCTCTCGACGACCGGGCGACCGAGTCCCGCAGCGACGACCTGATGGCCGGGTTCTCCGGTGTCGGCCCCACCAAGGCCGACGGTCTCTCCAAGCCCGACCTGGTGGCGTCCGGGCGCTCTGTCATCGGCCTGCGGGTCCCGGGGTCCAAGATCGACGCCGCCTACCCCGGTTCCCGGATCGGCTCCGCCTACTTCAAGGGCTCGGGCACGTCCTTCTCTACCGCTGTCACCTCCGGTGCGGTCGCCCTCCTGCTCCAGAACGAGCCGGGCCTCACACCTGACCAGGTCAAGGCCCGCCTGCTCAGCACGGCCGCCGCCGGACCCGTCGGGAACCCCCACGTCGACGGCCACGGCTCCCTCAACGCCTACGCCGCGGCCCACGCCGGCACCTTCGATTCCGCCAACCAGGGCGTTGTCCGCTCTCTCGGTGGCGGCTCGCTCTCCCTCGACCGGGGCAGCCTGACGGTCCAGATCCAGACCGGTGGGCTGCTGGTTCCCATCCTCAACCTGCTCATCCCGATCTTCTCCCTCCTCCAGGGAGAGGTGACAGCCCAGAACCTGATCTTCGACCCGCTCGCATACCTGGCGGCGGATTGGACAGGGAACAGCTGGTACGGCAACAGCTGGTACGGGAACAGCTGGTACGGCAACAGCTGGTACGGCAACAGCTGGTACGCGACGGCCTGGGAGTAGCACGTGCCGAAGCCGCTCAAGATCGCAGTCTGGGTCGCGGTTCTCGCGGGTCTTGCCACGGTGGCACTCATCGTGGCGCTGGCCCGTCACGAGGGCCTCGGGCCCCTCGGCGAGCTGGCCGCCTTCACCCTTGCCCTGGGACTGAGCTGGTACTTCCCGCTCATCGTGCTCCGGGGTGAGGAGACGGAGGCCTTCCAGTTCGACGAGGCGTTCCTCGTGGCCATGGCCCTGCTGCTGCCGCCCCTGGGTGTTGTGGTCGCATTCGGTGTGGCGGCGCTGGCCAGCCGTCTGGCGCGACGCCGGCCCGTGGCGAGGGTGGCGTTCAACACCGGCATGGTGGTCACCTCTACCGGACTGGGAGTGGCGGTGGCCCGCCTGGCCGGCGCCCACGGCGGGGCCAGCCCTCGGGAGCTCGCCGCCGTCGTGCTCGGGGGCGCGGTCTTCCTGCTGGTGAACAGCGTGTCGGTATGGACCGTCCTCGCCGTCGTGGAGGGCCAGTCGTTCTGGCGCTCCGTGCGCGACGGCATGGGCTTCCGGCTCCTCATCTGGGGCGCCACCATCGCCATCGGGTTGCTCGGTGGCCTCGCCGGTTCGGCCTATTCCTGGGCGCTCCTCCTCGCCCTCCTCCCTATGGGCGTGCTTCAGGTTGTCCTTGACGGGTCCCTCAGGTCACGACACGACCGGGAGCGAATCGACGGGCTCCTCCAAACGGCTCTCGACGCCCAGTCGGTGGACCCCTCGGAGGTGGAGGACGCCATCACCACGTCGGCCCGGTCGATGCTCCAGTGCCGGGACGCCCGCCTCAGCGACACCCCTCCGGCCGCAGACGAGCTGGGCAGCCGCCTCCAGGGGCGGGGCCACCCGGAGCGCTGGCTGGTGGTGGGCGATCGCCGGGGCGTGGAGCCGTTCAAGCCCCAGGACGCCAAGGTCCTCGATGCGATCGTGGCCGTCGGCTCCGGCGCGCTGGAGAACGCCCGGCTCGTCGACCAGATGAAGCACCAGGTCTTCCACGACGCCCTCACCGGCCTCCCCAACCAGCTCCTGTTCGAGGAGCGGGTCAACTACGCCATGGCCCAGCAGCGGCAGGCCGGTCACAAGCTGGCCGTGCTGTTCATCGACCTCGACCGGTTCAAGCGGGTCAACGACTCGCTCGGCCACCCGGCCGGCAACGAGCTGCTGCGGCAGGTGGCGCGGCGCCTCGCCGCCGTGGTGCGCAGCACCGACACCGTGGCCCGCATGGGCGGCGACGAGTTCACGCTGCTGCTGGCCAACATCCGCTCCTCGGGCGAGGCCGCCATGGTGGCCGAGAAGATCCTCGTGGCCTTCCGCCAGCCGTTCGTGCTCGACGGCCAGGAGCTGTTCGTCAGCCCGAGCATCGGCATCGCTGTCGGCCCCGACGACGGGGTCCGCCCCTCCGCCCTCCTCAAGAACGCCGACACGGCCATGTACCGGGCCAAGGACCGGGGCCGGAACTGCTACGAGGTCTACGCCCTGGACATGAACGCCAGTGCCGAGGGCCAGCTGGCGCTGGAGGGCGACCTTCACCACGCCATCGACACCGGTCAGCTCCGGGTCGTCTACCAGCCCCAGGTCGACCTGACCACGGGCCGCATCGTCGGGGTCGAGGCGCTCGTCCGGTGGCCGCACCCGACGCTCGGGATGATGGCCCCGGATCGGTTCGTTCCCCTGGCCGAGGAGACCGGCCTCATCGTGCCCCTCGACGACTGGGTCCTGCGGACCGCCTGCCGGCAGGCCCGGACCTGGACCGACGCCGGCCTTCCCCCCCTGCGGGTGGCGGTCAACATCTCGGGCCGGGCGTTCCAGCGGGCCAACGTCGCCGAGCGCGTGGAGGAGACGCTGCTCCTGACCGGGCTCCTCCCCGAGCGCCTCGAGCTCGAGGTGACGGAGAGCATGGCCATCGACCAGGGCAGCGACACCCGCCCGGTGTTCCGCGACCTGGAGGCCCTGGGCGTGAAGCTGGCCATCGACGATTTCGGCACCGGCTACTCGGCGCTGAGCCGCCTGCGGGGCTTCCCCTTCCACACCCTCAAGATCGACCGGTCGTTCGTCTCCGAGATCGAGGACCCCTCCGACGATGCTCCCATCGTGGCGGCCATGATCGCCATGGCCCACGCCATGAAGCTCGAGGTGGTGGCCGAGGGAGTCGAGACGAACGCCCAGCGGATGTACCTCGGCCGCCACGGCTGCGACATCGCCCAGGGCTACCTCTTCAGCCGGCCGGTGGAGGCCGATCTGATGGAGGAAATGTTGTCCCCCGTCGCCGCCTGATCCGCTACATTCCCGCTCGCACGGGACGAGGGAGCAGGTTTTCGCTGGGGAGCAAAAGCCGCGAACTTCTTGCTCAAGTCGCGCCGTGCACGTGTCGAGACATCAGGCAACGAACGTGCCGGGCAAGGGCCCGGAGACGGGGAGCGAGGAGAAAAGGCAATGGCGGGCAAGGTCAAGAACAAGGACGACGCCGGCACGCAGTCAAAGACGGCTCGGGCCTCCATGCGGACCGGTGGGGCCAAGGAGAGCTTCATCGCCTCGGCCGACGCCAGCCGCGTTGTTCCCCTCGGTGGCGGGACGCACGCCTACGTCCTCGACCCTCGTGACGGGCGCACCCTGCGCTACCCCGTCACCTCCGACAAGTTCATCGACGCCCTCGTCCAGCTGGCGGGCACCAACCACGGTGACCGGCTACGCCGGGACCTGACCGATCTGGCGGCCAAGTACCCGAGCTGGCAGTCGGTGACCGCGCGCCTCGACGCCGTCCTCAACCCCCCGGCCCCCGAGGCCACCGAGACCGAGACCCCCGAGGTCGAGGCCGCCGAGGTCGACGCCGCCTAGGTCCTCGTTTCCTCCGAACCTTTCAACCGATCGATTTCCGGAGGCGGTCCCAGGGACCGCCTTCGGCGCGTCTACGCTCGGAAGCTCCGGGGACAGCAGGGGAGGGCTTCGATGGCGGTGACGACGACGTCCACGCGGGCGCTGCAGGACGAGGCCGACGAGGTCGTCCACATCGCCATGGCCACCGCGGAGGGACACGCCGATCCCTACCCCTGGTACGACCGCCTGCGGACGCTGGCCCCGGTCCACCGCAGCAACCTGGACGGCGTCTGGTACATCACCGAGTTCGAGGCCTGCCGCCAGATCCTCGGCGACGCCCGCATCGGCAAGAACAGCTCCATCGTGGTGCGCCGCCACGGGGTGGACGAAGCCCGGGTCGTCCTGGCCGAACGCCGGACGCGGCCGTCGATGCTCACCACCAACCCGCCCGAGCACACCCGGCTCCGGGGGGTGGCCAAGGGGGCGTTCATCCCCACCTCGATGGAGGCGCTACGGCCCCGGGTCGCCCAGCTGGTCGACGAGCGCCTGGACCGGCTGGCGGACCTGGGCGAGGCGGACGTGATGGCCGAGCTGGCCTACCCGCTCCCCGTCACCGTCATCAGCGAGCTGATGGGCGTCCCGGTGGAGGACCGCGACTGGTTCCAGCCCCTGATCCGCACCCTCGTCTCCTCCGACCAGCCGAACCCCACGCCCGAGGGCACCGAGGAGGTGCGGCAGGCGGGCGACGACCTCGAGGCCTACTTCAAGGCCCTCATCGGCGACCGGCGGACCCGGCCGGCCGACGACCTGCTGACCGCCTTCGTCGCCCGCTACGAGCGGGGCGAGCTCGACTACGACGAGCTCTACGCCACCATCACCCTGGTCTTCATCGCCGGCTTCCTCACCACGACCAACCTGATCGGCAACGGCCTGCTCGCCCTGTTCCGCCATCCCGGCGAGATGGCCCGCCTCCTGGCCGATCCCGGCCTCGTCGCCCCGGCGGTGGAGGAGATCCTCCGCTACGACACGCCGGTCCAGTTCGTCCACCGCAACGTCGTCGAGGACGTCGAGGTCGGCGGCCATCGGCTCCCGGCCGGCGACACCGTCTTCACCATCCTGGCCGCCGCCAACCGCGACCCGGCCCGCTTCCCCGAGCCCGACCGCTTCGACATCGGGCGGACGGACAACCTCCATATCGCCTTCGCCTGGGGCCTGCACTTCTGCCTCGGCGCCCGCCTGGCCCGCATGGAGGGCCAGCTGGTCTTCGCCGGGCTGCGGGAGCGCTTCTCCGACCTGGAGCTGCTCGAGGAGCCGGTCCGCCGTCCGGGCCTCGCCATCCGGTCGCTCGACCGCCTGCGGGTCCGCGTCACCCCCCGCTGACCGGGGGTGCGGGGGTGTCCCCCGGCCTGACAGCCGAGACCCTCTCCCTGGCCGAGGCCCGGCGCATCGCCCTGGTGGCCCAGGGCTTCGGCTCGCGGCGCCCGGCGGGGAGGATCGACGTCCGCCACGTCCGCCGGGGGATGGCGGCCGTCGGCCTGATCCAGATCGACTCGGTGAACGTCCTCGTCCGTTCGCACGAGCTTCCGCTCTTCTCCCGCCTCGGCCCCCATTCCCGGGCCCTCCTGGGCGACCTGGCCTACCGGCGCCGGGAGCTCTTCGAGTACTGGGCCCACGAAGCGTCGCTCGTGCCCGTCGCCGTCCATCCACTCTTGCGCTGGCGGATGGCCCGGGCGGAGGCCGAGGCCTGGGGCGGCATGAGGCGCATCCAGCGCGACCAGCCCGGCCTCGTCAAAGCGGTCCGCGGCGAGGTCGCCGGTCGGGGCCCGGTCTCGGCGCGAGACCTCGACGGCCTGGGCGGGCGCCGGTCCGGCGGACCCGGCCCGGGGTCCGGGGTGTCCCCGAAATGGTGGGGATGGGGCGACGTCAAGACCGCGTTGGAGTGGCTCTTCTGGTCGGGGACGCTGGCCTCCGCCGGGCGTACGCGCAGCTTCGAACGGATCTACGACCTGACCGAGCGGGTGCTGCCGGCCG
>JBOGFO010000808.1:0-6245 GCA_050743445.1 Acidimicrobiia bacterium | reverse complement strand
CGTCGGCCGCGGTGATCTCGATGCGGGCCTTGGAGATGTCGGCGGGGCCCTTGCCGACCTCCATCTCGGCGATGCGGTAGTCGGCGCCGAAGTCGATGATCTCATCGAGGATCTTGGCCAGGATGAGGGAGTCGATGATGTGTCCGGACACCTCGACGACGTCGGTGGCGCTCATGGTCTGAGAAACCTAGTGGACGGCGGGTCGGCTCAGCCGGTGCCGGTGGCCCTGGTTTCGCCGCTCGTGATCGCCGCCGCCCGCAACCGGGTCTGGCGCTGCTCCCAGAGGTTCCGGACGACGACCTGGATCACGCCGGCGGCGGGGATGGCCAGCAGGGCTCCCACGAACCCGGCCAGCTCGACGCCGACGAGGACGGCGAGCAGGACGAGGAGCGGGTTCAGGTTCACCGTGCGGCTCATCACCACCGGCTGGAGAACGTGGTTCTCGATCTGCTGATAGACGATGTAGACGATGAGGACGGCGATGCCGGCGCCGGTCGAGTGGAGGAAGGCCACGAAGACGGTGGGGATGGCGCCGAGGGTGGCTCCCACCAGGGGGATGAGGTCGGCGAAGCCGACCCACACGGCCAGCACGTTGGCGAAGGGCACGCCGAGGATCCGCAACGTCACGTAGGTGACCGAGCCCGCGATCAGCGAGATGAGCAGGTTGCCGGCCATGTAGCCCGTCACCGCCCGCCCCGCGTCGCGCCCGATGTGGCGCAGCTGTTCTCGATGGCGTTCGGAGAAGAGGGCGAGGAAGGCCGTGATGATGTCGGGGGCTTCCAGGAGGATCAGGAACGTCAGGACCAGGATGGTGAGGATGGCGAAGGCGCCGGTGGCCACCGTCCGGACCGTCTTGACCGCCGGGCCGCCCAGCTCGTTCAGCCGGTCCCGTAGCCGGGGGGCGTTGTCCCGGACGAACTTCTCCACGTTGTAGCGCTTGATCAGCTCCCCGACGCGTCCCTCGCCCTTCTCGGCCCGTTCCACGAACCCGGGGATGTCGTCGGCGAAGCTCTGGCCGGCGTCGACGAGGGGGCGCACCACCAGGTAGCCCAGGCCGGCGAAGGTGGTGGTGCCCAGGAGGAACACGATGGTGGTGGCCAGGCTCCGTCTCAGCCGAACGCGGGTGAGGGCGTCGACCAGTGGGTTGAGGAGCGTGGCGAAGAAGGCGGCGACGATCACCAGGGTGAGGATGTGGCGCAGCTGCCAGGTCAGCAGGACGGCCACGGTCGTCCCCAGGCCGATGGCCAGGACCACCAGGACGATGCGCACGACGATGTAGCGCTGCTCTTCCCAACGTCGCCGTTCGTCCATCATGCCGGTGTCACGGTACCCGGCCATCCGAGGGGCCAAAGCTAATGTCCTGGCCCATGGGTCAGCCCATCACCGTCACCAGCCGGCCCGGAGTGCGGCCCGACGTCATGCACTTCGAGCTCAACCGGTCCCTGACCGGGATGCAGACCGACCGCTACACGGCGGTGGAGGACGCCACCGGCGTCAAGCCGCCCGACGAGCTGGCCCGGCGCCTGTTCGCCCTGGGGGTGACCGGGGTGACCGTCTACTCCTCGAGCGTGACGGTCACGGCCGCGCCCGAGCAGTGGGACGACCTGCGGCCCAAGGTGGAGGACACCATCGTCAACCTGTTCCTCTACTACCGCGACGGCGTCCTCCCCGCCGCAACCAGCGAGTCTCCCGCCACCTCCAGCGAGCCCCCCGCCGCCATCCCCGCGCCGGCCGAGTGAGGAGCGGGGTTCAGGGTGCGCCCCACCGCCCGTCGAGCACCCGGGTCAGGACCCGGGCTGACTGGGGTGGGATGTCGACCACGCAGGCCGTGAGGCCGGCCTCCTCCGCCTCCGACAGGAGCGCCGACAGGGCCAGGGCCCCGGTGACGTCCACCCGCCCCAGGCCGTCGAGGTGGACGACCAGCCGGCTGACGTCGGGATGGTCGTGGAGGATGCCCATGAAGGTCCGCTCCAGGCCGGCCACGGAGCCGAAGTAGAGGACCCCCTTGGGCTTGAGGTGGACGCTGTCCCCCTCCGTCCAGGACGGGACGGAGATCAGGATCTCCCGGCGCAGGTGGACGACCACGGCCAGGACCACACCGGCCAGCACGGCCTGGCCCACCTGGGGGGCCAGGAGCACGGTCAGCGCGAAGGTGACCGTGGCGATGGAGAACTGCGCTCTCGAGTACTGCCACAGCTCGACGAAGGGGCGGTACTGAACGAGGCTGCGCACGGCGCCGATGACGACGGCGGCGAGAACCGCCCGGGGCAGGTTCGAGAGCACGGCGGAGAACGGCACCAGCAGGGCCACGACGGCCCCGGTGGTGAAGCCGCTCCAGTGGGAGCGGGCCCCGGCCAGGTGGTTGAGGGCGGTGCGGGAGAAGGAGCCGCCGACGGGGAAGCCACCGCAGGCGCCGGCGGCCACGTTGGCGAAGCCCTGCCCGACCAGCTCCTGACTCGGGTCCCAGATCTGACGCTCGAGGGTGGCGTAGCGCCGGGAGATCGAGGTGGCTTCGGCAAAACCGACCACGGCGATGATGATGCCCGGGATGAGGAGGTCGGGGAGCTCCCCGTAGGGCAGGTCGATGGTGAAGGGCGGCAGGCCGCCGTGGATCTCGCCCAGGATGGCGCCGTCGTAGTTGGTCGCCGCGCTCCAGATGATGGCCCCCACCACGGCGACCAGGACGCCCGGGAACATGGCATGGATCCGCCGCCCGCCGAGCATGAGGACGAGGGTGATCCCGGCCAGCACCATCGAGGCCGCGTCCCACTGGCCGGGATGGGTGAGGGCGGAGACGGCGCTGGGGAAGACGCCCCCGTCGGGACCGGTGCCGAGCGCGGTGGGGAGCTGGGTGGCGAGGATGACCAGTGCCGCTCCGGCGGAGAACCCGAGCACCACGGGCTGGGACATCATGAAGGCGAAGCCCCCCAGGCGCAGCCATCCCAGGCCCAGGCGGATCAGGCCGACGACCACGGCGAGGAGGGCGGCGAGGCCGATGTAGCGGGCACTCCCGAGCGGGGCCATGTGGCTCAGCGACCCGAAGGTGAGGAGCGAGGTGACGGCCACCGGGCCGGTCTGCAGATAGGGCGAGGAGCTGAAGAAGGCGGCGGCCAGGCAGGCCGCGGCGGCGGCGTAGATCCCGCGCACGGGGGGCAATCCGGCCAGCTCGGTGTAGGCCAGGGACTGGGGCACGAGTACGAGGGCCACGGTGACGCCGGCCATGACGTCGCCGAGGGACAGGCGCCGGCGCGGGGAGGGTCTCAGCTCACTCATGCCTTCATGTCATTGCTCTGGCAGGTCATTGCTCTGGGCATGTCATTCCTCTGGAGGCAGCGGCGTCGGGGCGGGTCCGGCCAGCCGGGCGGCCAAGGGGTCGGCAAAGCGGGCCAGGACCGGGCCGGTGACCGCCGTGACGAGCACGTAGGCCGCGGCCAGGGCCAGCAGGTCCTCTTCCAGCCCGGCTCCGAGGCTGGCCAGCACCACCGAGAACTCGCCCCGGGCGACGAGGGTAGCGCCGGCACGGATCCGGCCGGCGCGGGCCACGCCGAGGCGGGCGGCCGCCCACCATCCGGTGGCCACCTTGGTGGGCACGGTGACCAGGGCCAGGACCAGGGCGGGGCCGAGGACGGGGACGAGCTGGGACGGGTCGACGGAGAGGCCGAAGAACACGAAGAAGACCCCGGCGAAGAGATCCCGCAGCGGGCCGAGCAGGGCCCGGGCGCCGTCGGCCGCCGGGCCCGAGAAGGTGATGCCGACCAGGAAGGCGCCCACGGCGGCCGACACCGACAGCTCCTCGGCCAGGCCGGCGACGGCCAGGGTGAGGCCGAGGACCGAGAACAGCAGCACCTCGTCGGAGCGGGAGAACACCAGCCGGGACAGCACCGGGCCGTGGTGCAGCGCCACCCAGAACGCCAGGGTCACGGCGGCGGCGGCCAGGAGCAGGGCGGCGACCACGGACAGGACGCCTCCGCCTCCCACCAGGCTCCCGATGAGGGGGAGGAAGGCGGCCATGGCCAGGTCCTCCACCACCAGCACGGCCAGGATGGCGGGCGTCTCCCGGTTCCCGACCCGCCCGAGGTCGCTCAGGAGCTTGGCCACCACACCCGACGACGACACCCACGTCACCCCGCCGAGCACCAGGGCGGCCCGCAGGTCCCAGCCCAGGAGCAGTCCGGTGGCGAAGCCGGGGGTGAAGTTGGCCACCGCGTCGACGGCCCCGGCGGGAGCGCCGACGCGCAGCCCGCCGATCAGCTCGGAGGCCGAGTACTCGAGGCCCAGGGTGAAGAGGAGGAGGACGACCCCGATCTCGGCGCCGACCCGCACGAAGTCCTCGGTGGGCCCGAGCGGGAGGAGCCCGCCGGACCCGTTGGCCAGACCGGCCAGGAGATAGAGGGGGATGGGTGACAGGCCGAACAGGCCCGACAGCCGGCCGAGGCCGGCCAGGACGAGGAGGAAGATCCCCAGCTCGATCAGGAGTTCGGCTGAATGCACCGGCGGGCCTTGTTCAGCTTTCCAGCAATTCGACCAGCGCTTCGATGCCCTCGGCGGTCCCGACCACGACCACGGTGTCGCCCGCCTGCAGGACGAAATCCGGCCGGGGGGCGGGAAAGGCGTGGGCCGGCGCCTTGGCCCCGGTCCCCGGACGCAGGACGGCCACGATCGACACGCCGGTTGTCGATCGCACCCCGGCCGCGGCGATGCTCCGCCCCGCGAACGGCGAACCGTCGGGCACGGGGACCCAGTCCAGCGCCAGGCCTTCGATGCTGTGCTTGAGGTCGGCCAGGCTGGTGGTGAGCTGCGTCCCGCCCAGCACCTCGGCCAGGGCGGAGCTCTCCTCGGCGGTGAGGGCGACGCTGGCCGCGGCCGCGTCGGGATCGGCGGCGGCGTAGAGGAGGACGTCGCGGCGGCCCGTGCGGTGGGAGACCACACCGACGCGCTGTCCGGACCGGGTGGTGAAGTCGTGGCGCAGTCCTACGCCCGGGAGTGAGGTCTGGCGGATCTCAGGCATGGGGGCAGTCTTCCACGGAGGAATTGCACAACCCAGGCTTGCTAGTCGAACAGGTGTTCGTTACCGTGGGGTTGTGGTTCCCCCGGCAACGGCTCAGCGTGATCGACCGTCCCTCGTCGAGGTGGCCGGACGGGCCCGGCCCGTGATCCTGGCCGGGGAGCGGAGACTGGTCGTTCCCGGCCCCGTGGGCGACCTCGTTCCTGGTGGTGGCCTCCAGCGGGGAACGGTGGTGGCGGTGGAGGGAACGGCGGGAGCGGGGCGCGCTTCCCTCGTGCTGGTGCTCCTGGCCGCGGCCACGGCGGCGGGGGAGTGGGCGGCGGTGGTCGACACCGGCGGGACCTTCGGCGGCCTGGCCGCGGTCGAGGCCGGCGTGGCCCTGGAGCGTCTCGCCGTGGTGCGGGGGGTGGGGCCTGACCGGTTCGGGTCCGTCGTCGCCACCCTCCTCGAGGGCGTGAGCGTGGTGGCGATGACCGTGCCGCAGCGGTTGCCGGTGGCCGATGCCCGCCGGCTGGTGGCCCGGGCCCGGGAGCGGGACGCGGTGCTGGTGGCGGCCGGAGGCTGGCCGGGGGAGGCGGCGCTGCGCCTGCGGGCGGAGGGTTCGGCCTGGTCCGGCCTGGGTCGGGGAGAGGGGCTGCTCGGCCCCCGGACCCTGCGGGTGGCGGTGGCGGGACGGGGTGCCGCCGCCCGGGAGCGGACCGCCGAGGTCCCCCTCCGGGCCGCCAGCTAGTGAGGATCGGCTGAAGCCATGGGCGGGCCCGAGCGGATGCTGTGCCTGTGGTGTCCCGACTGGCCGGTGGTGACCGCCCGGCGGCGGGATCCGGCTCTGGCCGGCGTGGCCGTGGCTGTCCTCGGGCGGGGGTACGTGCTCTCCGCCTCCTCCGAAGCCCGGGCCGGTGGCGTGCGCCGGGGGCTGCGGAAGCGGGAGGCGGAGGCCCGTTGCCCGGGGCTCGTCACCGTCGTCTCCGACCCGGCCGCTGAGGGACGCGCCTTCGAGGCGCTGGCCGGGGTGGTGGAGCGGCTGGCGCCCAAGCTCGCCCTGGACCGGCCCGGGCTCCTCTTCGTGCCCACCCGGGGACCTTCCCGCTACCACGGGGGAGACACCGCCCTGGCGGCCCGGCTGGCCGCCGAGGCGGAGTCGGCCGGAGTGCCCGAGGTTCGGGTGGGAGTGGCCGACGGCACCTTTGCCGCCCGCTTGGCCGCTCGCCGGGCGGGGCCGGGCGACGCCGTGGTCGTCCCC
>JBOGFO010000807.1:0-3037 GCA_050743445.1 Acidimicrobiia bacterium | reverse complement strand
AACTGGTGCAGGGCGCTCACGTCGGCGGTCGGGTGCCGAGCCGCCCCTCCAGGGTGCCGACCCGCGACCGCAGCGCCTCCACCTCGGCCGTCAGGGCCTCCCGGGTGCCCACCTGGGCGGCTTCGATTCTCTCCAGGCGTTCGCCGGCGGCGAGGCCGACCCGGGCGGCGGCCCGCCCCATGCCGGCCACCGCGGGGATGAGGTGGTTCAGGTGCCAGTCGACGAGCCGCCGGACCCCGGTCTGCGCCACCCGTCGGACGGCCGTCGTCGCCACCGGGACATGAAGCTCGGACCCGGCCAGACGCCCGAGGTCGCCGGCGGCCGCCGCCACCTCGTCATCGCCCGGCTCGAAGGGGGTGAGGGCCCCGGCCGCGGCCCGGGCCCGCTCGACGTAGGCGGCGAGGTCGGGGTCCATGGGTTCGAGGCTACCGGAGGGCGTACGGGCCGTTCCGGGAATCAAGCTCCCGAGGTGACGGGCCGATCACTCTGAGTGACCCGTAGAATCTGGTGGAGGATGAACCCCGCGTGATCCGCCGTCCGAGCCTGGCCGTCGCCGTGCTGTGCCTCGCCGTGGTCCTGGTGCCGGCCGGTGATGCCGGCGCCGCCCTGAACCTGACCGAGCGGTGGCCGGCCCGGCGGGTCCCCGGCGGCTGGTTCCACTGGTCCTCGCCGGTGATCGCCGACGTCGACGGGGTGGGGGGCAACGACATCGTGGTGGGCGGACTGGACGGGCGGCTCTACGCCTGGGACGCCGGAGGCAACGCCCTGCCCGGCTGGCCGGCCCAGGCCAGCGCGGCCGTGGCCTCGAGCCCGGCGGTGGGGGACCTCGACGGCGACGGCGTGAACGAGGTGGCCGTCGGCGTGGGCAGCCTGGAGAAGCGGGCCGAGCAGGGCGCCATCAACATCTTCAACCGCAACGGCAGCCTGCGCTGCCGCCTGGCCATGCAGGGCGGCCGGGAGGACGACGCCGTCTTCAACGCCCCCGCCATCGGCGACGTCAACGGCGACGGCCTGGCCGACGTCGTCTTCGGATCCTTCGACCACTTCGTCTACGTCGTCGACCACCAGTGCCGGGTGCTGGCCAGCTTCGACAACCGGGACTCCATCTTCTCCGCCCCCGCCCTCTACGACACCGACGGCGACGGGGCAGCGGAGATCTTCATCGGCGGCGACGCCACCGCCAACCCCGCCAGGTCCGGCGACTCCCACAACGGCGGCTACTTCCGCTCGCTCGCCTTCTCCGGCGGGGCCCTGGTGGAACGGTGGCGCCGCGTCGCCCGCGAGACGTTCCAGAGCGCGGCCGCCATCGGCGAGCTCGACGGCGACGCCGGAGCCGAGGTCGTCACCGGCGCCGGCGCCGACTACTGCCGCAACAAGGGGGTCTGCGCCGACTCCAACAAGGTGTGGGCCTTCAACGTCGAGGACGGCTCCGACGTGGCCGGCTGGCCCCGCACCACGACCCGCAACTCCACCTTCCTTTCCGCCCCGGCCCTCGGGGACCTCGACGGCGACGGCCGCACCGACGTGGTGGTGGGCAGCACCCACTACCTCTACGACGGGGCGGGCAACCCGCCCGCCGGTGGCGCCCTCGACGCCTTCTACGGCAACGGCCAGCGTCGCTCCTGGATCCACAGCGACGAAGTCGTGGCCCCGCCCGTCATCGCCGACATCGACGGGGCCGGCGGGCCCGAGGTGATCGTGGGCGACGGCGCCCAGGTCCACATCCTCGACGCCAACCTGGCCGTGCGCACCTCCGGCCTGGCCGTCGGCCAGAGCGGGCTGGCCCACAAGGCGGCGGTGGCGGTGGGCGAGCTCGGGCCCGGGCGCTGGGCGCTCGTCACCTCCGGCTACGACGCCGGCAGCGGCCGGGGCAACGAGGGCTGGGTCCACGCCTTTGACATCCCCACCCCCAAGAGCGCCCCCTGGCCCATGCACCGCCGGACCGCCCGGCGGGTGGGAATCGACGTCCCCGAAGTCGTCCCCGTCACCTGCGACACCGGCTACCGGCTGGTGGCGGCCGACGGCGGGATCTTCACCTTCGGCAACGCCGCCTTCCACGGCTCCACCGGCGGCACCCGGCTCAACCAGCCCATCGTCGGGATGGCCACCAACCCGGCCGGCGACGGCTACTGGTTCGTGGCCCGCGACGGAGGCATCTTCTCCTTCGGCGACGCCGCCTTCCACGGCTCCACCGGGGCCGTCCGGCTCAACCAGCCCATCGTCGGCATGGCCCCCACCCCCACCGGTCGGGGCTACTGGCTGGTGGCCTCCGACGGCGGCATCTTCAACTTCGGCGACGCCGGGTTCTTCGGCTCGACCGGTGCGGTGCGCCTCAACTCCCCGATCGTGGGCATGGCCGCCACCGCCTCGGGGCGGGGCTACTGGCTGGTGGCGGCGGACGGCGGCATCTTCGCCTTCGGCGACGCCCCCTTCCTCGGCTCCACCGGCGGCACCCGGCTGAACCAGCCCATCGTGGGCATGGCCGCCCACCCCAAGGGGTCGGGCTACTGGTTCGTGGCCCGCGACGGCGGCATCTTCTCCTTCGGGGCCGCCGGGTTCCACGGGTCGACGGGCAGCGTTCGCCTCAACCTGCCCGTGGTGGGCATGCAGTCCACCCCATCGGGAGCGGGCTACTGGTTCGTGGCCTCCGACGGGGGCATCTTCGCCTTCGGCGACGCCCAGTTCTGCGGTTCCACCGGCCGGATCCGGCTCAACTCGCCCATCGTCGGGATGGGATGAGCGCCGCCTGACCTGCCGTCCCGGCTGTGCCGCGGGTGCCAGAAGCTTGACGTATGTGGCATATTTGATCTGTGAGTGACACATCTGTCGTAGAAATGGGTGAACAAGGTCGAGTGGTCATCCCGGCATCACTGCGCCGGGAGCTGGGACTACACAAGGGCAGCCGGCTGGTGGCCAGGGTCGACCGGGGCGCCCTCGTGCTCGTTCCCCGGGACGCCATCACCGAGCGGGTGCGGGGCCTGTTCGCCGAGGTGGACCGCAGCCTGGCCGAGGAACTGATACGGGACAGGCGCCGGGA
>JBOGFO010000806.1:0-3642 GCA_050743445.1 Acidimicrobiia bacterium | reverse complement strand
AGCATCGCCGACGTGCCCTGCGTGCACGACACGGAGCGGGAGGGGTTCCAGGCCTACCTGCCCCCGGCTGAGTATCCGGTCAACAAGCGGAACGAGAAGGGGTCGTTCAAGTTCCACCTCTACAGCGTGGACAACGCCCGCCTCGACCACTTCCGCCAGCCGACGGTCCAGTTCCTCATGTGCGGCGCCGGCGGTGTGGACGCTGGGAACGGCTCCCGGATCACCATGAGCGGGCCGGGCATGGCCTACAACGACGCCCACGGTTCGAACATCCTCGGTACCCGCTGGAAGGAAGGGAAGACGCCGGCGGACTACTCCATCGAGCTTGGCTTCGAAGTGCCGGTCCGGGGCGTCAACATCAAGGGCTCCATCACCCAGCAGCCCGGCAACTACCTGAAGGGCTCGGTCGTCCCGCCCTACAAGTACGCCGACATGGCCGACTTCCACCGCAACGCGGTCAACGCCTGGTGGGAAGACGGCTGCGTGCCCCGCTGCACCCGCCTCGGCGGCAGCAACGGCTATCAGGGCTCGGTGGCGGAGGGGCTGTGGGAGTTCCCCCAGCCGGACAAGAACGCCGTCCTCGCCCGGGGATTCAAGTTCGCCGGTTACGTCCAGCACTTCTGCGCCAACCCCTTCGGCTGCTGACATGGCCGCTCCCCCGGCGGTGGCGCTGGGTAACGTGACCGGCGTGCGCCGAGCGGTTGTGTTCCTGGTCGCGGGCCTGCTGACCGGGACGGCCTTCGCCCAGTCGACGCAGGAGCCCCCGGAAGCCAAGGTTGTGCGGCCGAAGGACCTGGTAGCAGTACAGGGCCCGGCGCCGGTCGGACGCTTCTTCGTCAAAGCCGGCGCCGACAGCCTGAACTCCGATCTCTACCAGATGACCTTCTCGCCTCCCGGCTTCGACCGGCTCACCACCGATGCCCGGGTGACCACGGTCGGAGCCTGCCCGGACAAGGTGGTCGTCGCCGCCGCCCAACGTGAGGTCGGTTATGCCGACCGCCTCCAGGAGCTCGCCGGCGACAAGCTCGTGCCGGTCGAGACGCTCGGTCTTGAGGCCGGCTCCGACCCCGACCTCGCTGAGGACTGCCGCATCCTCTACAGCCGGCTCGCCCCCGGCGCCGGGTCAGAGCTCGCCCAGGAGATCAGGCTCTGGGACCCCGCCAAGGGGGCCGCCTCCACCGTGACCTCGGGCGCGACCGTGCGAGGAGCGGGGTGGGGCCCGGGTGGCGAGATCGCCGTCCTCAAGCGGGAGCCGGCGGGACCCCGCCTCCAGATCATCAAACCTGACGGCACGAGCACCGAGATCGACCCCCAGGTCGCCGACGTGGGGAACACTCCCTGGGGCAAGAGCGGCTGGATGGCCCTCGCCGTCTTCAGCCAACCCGGTCAGCCGCCCACCGGCACCCTGTTCCTCAACCCCGCCACCGGCGAGCGCTCCCCGCTCGACGGGTGGCTCCCCCTCGCCTGGTCCCCGGACGGCACCCAGCTGCTGGTGGCCGAGGCCAAGGACGGCACCACTCTGGCCGTGGTGGAACTCGCCGACCTCACCCGCACCCGCAACGTCGGGGTGTCGACGGTGGGGACGGTGTGGGACGCCGTGTGGCTCCCGGCGGGCGGTTGATCCGACTCCGGGAGATGCCCCGGCAGGTTTGTCCAGACCCTCCGGGACCGACCGGCCGATAAGGAGCGAAGACGCCGGGACCCGGGTTCCACGTGCCAGGCCGGGCCCTTCCCCTACGGGGTTCACCGGGTCGGATGGCAAACGCAGTCAGCGTGTTCCTCACGGCCTCCATTTCCCTCCTTGGTCGTGGGATTCATGGCCACCGTGATGCTGGTGAGCAGCGCCTGTGTCGGTCGAACGGCGATCGGTGCAACGCCTACGGCGAAGGATTGTGGTGCCTCCCGGTTCGAGCCTGGAACGCGCCCGGCAAGGCAGCCCGGTCGAGGTCTGGGCGGACCTCGAGAGGGACCACATCGACTTCATGCGGTGGTACATCTCGATGAATACCTGAACCTGGGTCCCGGGCTTGGTGGTCCCGCTCGTGGGTGACGCAGCGGGTGCCGTCGGCTAGGGCGTCGCGAACCCCGGTCAGCGACTCCTGATGCGATAGCTCAAGGTCGGTCAGGGCGGCTGAGGATGTTGCTCTCCGAGTCCCGCTCGAGTTCCTCGAACTTGTCTCCCGACCAAAACACAGCGTGAATCGCCTTGTAGGACCGTTTGTCCCGGAAGATCAGCACGTCGGTCTCGTAGGGGCTTCCTCGCCCGTCGACACCCCGCACAACCAGGACTCGTCCTCCGGCACTGCCATCCTTCGCGGGGCGATGGACGGAGGAGACAACTATCGGGGGCTCGGAAGGCACCGCCTCCCGGCACTCCTGCTCCAGTTCGTCACCGCTCGGAAACTGAGGCGCGGGACCGGATCCGAACCCCTCCGGGCAGTAGACCCGAAGCTCTGACCGGCATACGCCGACTGAGCCATTGAGCTTGCAGAGAGCGTCAAAGTCCTTGTCCAGGGCGGCAGAAACAATCCGGTTGAAGTAGCTGCGGGCCGCTTCGTCGCTCACAGGACCGCCGAAGCCACCTTGGAGCCACCACACCCACACTCCGACGCCGAGCCCCAGAAGGCCTAGCGGGAGAAGCAACCTTGCTCGCATCAGGGGCGTGCGTAGTAGTCGAAGTCGAAGACGCCGTGAGCAGCCTCGCCAGCCTTCGTGCGGGTGAGAGTCATCGCGGCAGTTTCACGTTCGCTGCGCCACACCTGACCTTTCCACCAGTTCGACATGTCGAGAGCCTCACGACCTTTGTCGATGTCCCAAAGCTCGCAATGCTGCTTGTCCACGCTCACACCGACTCCCGCATAGCTCACCGAAACCGATTGGCTGGCGCAGTTCTGCTTGCCATCGGCACCTGGGTCCCAATCGACCCACTCCTGAGCCGCGGTGCCGGCCTTTCGCCGAGACTCAACCTCAAGGCCCGTAAGGCTCCAGACGCTGTGGCTCTTGCCCGTCCCATACATCTCAGAGGCCCAGTAGCCATGGTTCGGGTCCCCGTCATTCGCCATGTTCCAGAACCACTGACACGGATAGTAGTGGGCAGTCGAATTCTCCTTGATCTTCAAACAGCCGACGCCACCTGCCCGTTCCCAGTGCGCCGAATCAGACGGTGATCCCATCGTGGAATAGTGCCTGTCCTGGGCAGGCTCCACAGAAACGCCGGCCGCCGAGACACTTGTTTTCACATGAAGCTGACCGGCCTTGAAAACCGCACCGACCAACTCGACCGTCGTAGTTGAGGGCACGACGAGGGCACTCTCGAGTGGGCCGGTATCGGCCTCGTCGGCTGCGCCTTGGCTTTGGCGAGCTGCATCGACGGCCTGCTGCACCGAAGGGAGCGCGTAGACCTTGAAACCTGATGCGCTGGCCGCAACCCCTTCCTGGCGAAGTCGCGCCACGAACGCGTCCGCCTCCTGTCTCCCGGCGGTGGTGTCCGTCACATCGAGCTTGGCGAGTTCAAGGGCCGTGAGCGCAAACCCGAGGGACACGGCCGATGGGGCAAGTTGACCCGGCCGCAGAGCCTGGACGCTTCGCACAAGTTCGCCGGCCGACAGCGCGGTCAGCACTGGGTCGAGTGCACTGCCTGGC
>JBOGFO010000805.1:0-3215 GCA_050743445.1 Acidimicrobiia bacterium | reverse complement strand
CCGCCTGACCCAGGCCGACGACGCCGACCGCGTGGCGGTCCTCGACGCCGGCCGCCTGGTCGAGGTCGGCGCCCACGACGAGTTGCTCGCCGCCGGCGGGGTATACGCCGAGCTGTGGGACGCCTGGTCCGCCGGGCGGGCTCTGACCGCTCCCCATGGGCCGTCCTCCACCCCAACCTCCCAGACCTGATCGGAGAGCTGTGAACGACCTCATCGACGTGGACAGGACCGTGGCCATCCTCAACGACGTCCTCAAGGCCGAGCTGGCCGGCGTCGTGCGCTACACGCACTACTCGCTCGTCATCACCGGCCCGAACCGGCTCCCCCTGGTCACCTTCATGCAGGCCCAGGCGTCGGAGTCGCTGGTCCACGCCCAGCAGGCGGGAGAGATCCTGACCGGCCTCGGCGGGCACCCCGAGCAGGGCATCGCCCCCATCGAGGAGAGCCACGACCACGAGATCAACAAGATCCTCGAGGAGTCCATCGCCCACGAGCGCAACGCCCTGAGCCTGTACCGGGCCCTCCTCGATTGCGTGGGCGATCGCTCCATCTACCTGGAGGAGTACTGCCGGACCCAGATCGGCGCCGAGGAGATGCACCTGCTCGAGATGAGGAAGCTGCTGCGGGACTACGCCGTCTAACCTCCCGCCGATGCGCATCGTCGTCGGCACCTGCACGGTCGACTACCAGGGCCGCCTCACCGCCCATCTGCCGGAGGCGAAGCGGCTGCTGCTGGTCAAGGCCGACGGCTCCGTGCTCGTCCACGACGACGCCGGCGGCTACAAGCCGCTCAACTGGATGGCGTGTCCCTGCGTCCTGGTGGACCACGGCGACCACTGGGAGGTCACCAACCGCAAGGGGGAGCAGCTCACCATCACCTTCGCCGAGGTGATCCTCGACGAGACCGTCGACCTGGAGGCCCGCGCCGCCCTGGCCAAGGACGGCGTCGAAGCCCACCTCCAGGAGCTGCTGGCCGCCAACCCCGACGCCGTGGAGCCCGGCCTGGTGCTCGTCCGGCGGGAGCACGCCACTCCCATCGGGCCGGTCGACCTGCTGTGCCGGGACCCCGCCGGCGGCTGGGTGGCCATCGAGGTGAAGCGCCGGGGCGAGGTCGACGGGGTCGAGCAGCTCGGCCGTTACCTGGAGTTCCTGACCGGCGACCGCCGCCTGGCCCCCATCCGGGGCGTGCTCGCCGCCCAGAAGGTGGCCGTGCAGGCCCGCACCCTGGCCGAGGCCCGGGGCCTGGCCTGGGTGGAGGTCGACTACGACCGCCTGCGGGGCATGGGGACCGGCGATCTCACCCTGTTCTAGAGCGGCTGCTACACAAGGGTGGTGGACGCCGCCTCCGATCCCGTGCGGGCCCGTCGTGAGCGGATCGGCCGTCTGGCCGCCACCGGGCGCAAACTCGGCTTCGCCCTCTTCGGCGTGGCCCTCGTCGTGGTGATCGCCGGCGTGGCCACCACCCTCACCACCACGGTGACCGCGCTGGCCACCGCCTGTCTGGTGGCGGGCTCCCTGCTCCTCGCTCCCGGCATCGTGATCGGCTACGGCGTCCGGGCCGCCGAGCGCGACGACCGGAACCTGCGCCGTTGAGTCCCGAGCGCCGGGTCGTCTACACCGACGGGGCCTGTTCGGGGAACCCGGGTCCGGGCGGCTGGGCCTGGGCCGTCGCCCCCGCCGGCCCCTACGCCACCGGGGCCGAGGCCCACACCACCAACCAGCGCATGGAGATCGCCGCCGTCCTGGAGGCCGTCCGGGCGCTGGACGGCCCCCTGCAGATCCGCAGCGACTCCACCTACGTGGTGAACTGCTTCAACCAGCGCTGGTGGGAGAAGTGGCTGGCCAAGGGGTGGGTGAACAGCCAGCGCAAGCCGGTGGCCAACCGGGACCTGTGGGAGCCCCTCATCACCCTCTACCGGGCCGACCCCTCCCGCCTCGACTTCTTCTGGGTCAAGGGCCACAGCGACGATTCGATGAACGACATCGTGGACCGCCTGGCGGTGGAGGCGGCCACCACCCATCAGGCCCGGGCCGGTGAGCGTCTCCCCGACGCGGCCGACCTGGGCCCGCCCGACACCATCCTCGCCGGGCGCGACCGGCGGCTGCCCCCCGGCCGGCTCCTGGCTGTCTTCGGCCACCGTCCCCCCGAGCTGGGCGGCTACGACGACAACCCCACCGCCCGGGCGGTCCAGGACCGCATCGGCGAGATCCTGGCCGCCAACCAGAAGCTGCACCCCGATCTCAAGGTCATGAGCGGCCTGGGGTTGGGAGCCGAGACCCTCGGAGCCGAAGCCGCCCTCGCCGCCGGCATAGCCCTGGTGGCCGTCCAGCCC
The DNA here is from genome assembly GCA_050743445.1 of Acidimicrobiia bacterium. Lineage (GTDB taxonomy): Bacteria > Actinomycetota > Acidimicrobiia > IMCC26256 > BP-133 > CAWBJP01. The sequence goes on along the minus strand of JBOGFO010000805.1, from coordinate 882 downwards.
TTCCCCGACCCCGACGCCATCTGGCCCCGCGCCAGCCGCGACCGCTACGCCCGCCTGGTCGGCGCCGCCGCCCACAAGGTGCTCCTGGAACGGGCGGTCCCCGACTCCAAGCCCAAGGTGGCGGGCTCCCTGGCCCGCCGGGACGGGTGGCTGGCCCGGGAGGCCGACGAGGCCCTCGTCGTCTGGGACGGGCGGGACCCGGCCCTGGGCAAGCTGGTCCGAAGCCTGGAGGACCGCCTGGGCGACGACGTCTGGATCCTCGATCCGACCGAGTTCGCCCCCCAGGGCAACCTCTTCTGACCCCCCCGCCCCGCCGCCCCCCCGCCCCGCCCGCCGGCCCGTCCAGCCCGCTCGCCCGCTACATGCGTTCATTCGTCGGGTTCCATGGGGCCTGACAGATGAACGCATGTAGGGGATGGTCGGGGCACGAGTGTGACGTTTTCGGGACGTTCGGTTAAGGGCGGGTCAAGCGGCGTCATAGCCGGGCAATCCGGCCGTTGGAGTACACAGCGCCCCACGGCCAGGAGGTCCCGATGCTGCGCCATGTCGTCCCGGCGGCCCTCGAGCGGTACTGCACCTTGCGGAGCCTCTCCCCGGCTGAGGCCGTCGACGAACTGGCGCAGGTCGCGGAGCTGCTCGGCCCCGAGCGTCCGGTCCTCGTCCATCGTGCCGCTACGCCCCCCACCCCCCGGGCGGCCGAGACGTTGACCGCGCTCGTGGCGGGGCTATAGGCGACACCGCCCGGCCTTCTCCCCCGTAGGCCGGGCGGTGTCGTCAGATTTCTGCTTGGCGGAGGGAGAGGGATTTGAACCCTCGAGGAGCGTTTACGGCCCCTAATCGCTTAGCAGGCGATCACCTTCGGCCTCTCGGTCATCCCTCCAG
>JBOGFO010000804.1:0-4056 GCA_050743445.1 Acidimicrobiia bacterium | reverse complement strand
CTGCGGGGACGATGCGGAAGGTGGATGAGGCACTGAAGGCGGTCCTAGCCCTCCAAAACTGAGATTCGCTGGCGGACATCCCCATGCGCCTACTTGGCCCGGGTGAGGATCTCCTCGTAGACCGAGGGGTCGAAGGCGTCGACCACGGGGAAGCCCCCGGGCTTGCCACCCACCCAGTGCATCGTCACCCCCGGGTTGTGGACGTCGGTGCCGTCGGGCAGGAACAGATGGGGGCTCCCCTGGATGCCGGCGTCGGGGACGGCCCGCCACTGGTCGATGACCGCCCGCCGGCCCCGGCCGTCGTCCAGGGCCTCCTCCAGGGCGGCGGTGTCGACCTCGGGGACCCGGGCCGCCAGCTCGAGGATCACGTGGCGCATCCCGATGTTCGTGGGCTCGGCGAACATCCCCCGGCGCAGGGCCAGGTCGAGGCGGTCGCTGGCGGCCAGGGACTGCTCCTTGGCCGCCTGCACCGCCTCCAGGGCCAGGAGCACGGTGGAGGGGTAGGCGGCCGTGTCGCGGGTCCACAAGGAGAAGCCGAAGTCGGGGGCGAGGGCTCCCACCACCGGCACCTCGGCGTCGACGATGGCCTTGGGGGTGGGACGGCTGTTGAGCAACTCGAGGGGGAAGGCCCGGTGATCGAGCGTCACCGCCCCCTCCAGGCCCAGCCGGGCCCGGGCGGCGTGCAGGTGGTACACCGCCGCCGTCGCCCACGGGCAGGCGATGTCGGACCACACCACGATCGTTCCGCTGGCCACCGGGGTCATATTCCGCTCCTTGGCTGGGTGCACCGCCCCTATCTTGATGCGCATGGACACCCCTACCCGCCTCGTGCTGATCCGCCACGGCGAGAGCAACTCCACCGTCGACCAGATCGTGGGCGGGCACCAGGGATGCAGCGGGCTGTCGGAGCGGGGCCGGGCCCAGGCCGAGGCGCTGGCCGTCCGCCTGAGCTCCACCCGTGAGCTGACCGACGCCACCGTGCTCCTCACCAGCATCCTGCCCCGGGCCATCGAGACGGCCGAGATCATCGCCCCCGCCATCGGCGGGCTGGTGGCCAAGCAGGACTGCGACCTGTGCGAGATCCACCCCGGCGAGGCCGACGGGCTCCCCTGGGAGGAGTTCCGGGCCCGCTACATCCCCGAGGACACCCCCCGCAGCCCGTACAAGGCGTGGTCCCCCGGGGGCGAGAGCTGGGCCACCTTCCTGGCCCGGGTGGGAACGACCCTGGGCGAGGTGGCCCTGCGCCACTCCGGCGAGACCGTGGTGGTGGTCTGCCACGGAGGCATCATCGAGGGTTCGTTCGCCGCCTTCGGCAACCAGCCCCTGCGCCGGGCCTTCGACGTGTCGGTGGAGAACACGTCGATCACCGAGTGGCTGTCCACGGACGGACTCCCGCTCCGCAGCGGCCTGTCCGAGGACGCCCGCTGGAAGTTGATGCGCTTCAACGACGCCGCCCACCTCGCCCGGGCGGTCTAGGGCCGGGGTCGAGCGCGGAACCGGCGACCGTGACCCGCGGACGGCAGGCGGCGGCGGTGCTCGGCGCCTTCGTCATCCACGGCGCGGCGGCGGGCGCCGCCGTGGGCCTGGCCTACTCCGTGGTCCTCATCTTCGTGGCCTCCTTCGGGGAGAACGACCCGGCGGTGCGCTTCATGATCGACGCCTTCGTCTTCGCCGTCCCCTTCGGGATGGGTATGGGGCTGGGCATCGGGCTCCTCTCCGGCCTGGCCTGCGGCACCGTCTACGCCGGCCTGGCCCTGACGCGGGGCCTGCCCGAGCGGGCCAGCCCCGGGGCCTGGCTGCTGCCCCTGCTCACCGCCCTGGTGACCATGGCCGTCGCCCGGTCGGTGCTCGGCCTGTACTTCGAGCCCGGTGACCCGCTCTTCGTGTGGGTCCCGGCCGGCCTGGGGGCGGTGGCGGGGGCGGCGGCGGGCCACCACATGCTGCCTCGGGGCTCCGGGGAGGCGAGCCGGTAGGCTCCGAAGCCGTTTCCCAGACGCCTCCAGGAGCTGTCCGTTGCCCCTCGCCACCGCCGAACGTGCCCTGCTCGACGAGCACCGCCGCCTCACCCGGGACGAGGCGCTGGCCGTCGCCCGCCTGCCCCTCGACGACCTCCCCGCCGTCATCGCCCTGGCCCACCGGGTGCGTATGGCCTGGTGCGGAGCCGAGGTCGAGCTCGAGAGCCTCATCAACGCCAAATCCGGGGCCTGCGCCGAGGACTGCGCCTTCTGCTCACAGTCGGCCCACTTCGACACCGGCGTCGACGTCTACCCCTTCCTCGACCTCGGCGAGGTGCTGGCTGCGGCCCGGGACACGGCCGCCGCCGGCGCCACCCAGTTCTGCATCGTGGTGGCGGTGCGGGGGCCGTCAGAGCGCCTGCTGGGCCGGGTCGTGGAGGCGGCCGAGATGGTCCGGGGCGAGACGGGCCTGGAGGTGGCCGTCTCCCTCGGGCTGCTCGAGCCCGGCCAGGCCGAGCGCCTCGCCGCCGCCGGCGTGCGCCGCTACAACCACAACCTCGAGACCTGCCGGGAGGTGTTCCCCTCGATCTGCACCACCCACAGCTACGACGATCGGGTGACCACCGCCCGCCGGGCCGCCGCCGCCGGCCTGGAGCTGTGCTCCGGGGGCATTCTGGGCCTGGGTGAGAGCCTCGAGCAGCGGGTCGACTTCGCCTTCGAGCTGGCCGAGCTCGACCCGGTGGAGGTGCCGGTCAACTTCCTCGATCCCCGGCCGGGCACTCCCCTGGCCGACCGGCCGCTGCTCTCGGCCCGGGAGGCGCTCCAGGCGGTGGCTCTGTTCCGCCTCATCCTCCCCGGCGCCTGGCTGCGCCTGGCCGGCGGCCGGGAAAAGGTCCTGGGCGAGCTGCAGGCCATGGGCCTGTGGGCCGGCGCCAACGCCCTCATCGTGGGCAACTACCTGACCACGCTGGGCCGGGCCCCCGCCGACGACGTCGCCCTCCTCGAATCGCTGGGCATGCCGGTGGCGGCCGGGCCCGGCGAGGGTCGCTTCATCGTGGCCGCCGACGGGACCCACGCCCTCCCCGCCCGGCGCCGCATCCCGGTCGAGGTGGCTCCGGTTCCGGGCGGCTCCTCCAGAACCCGGGGCCGGGGGTGGCCCCCAAGTCGATGAGGCCGGCGGACGACCCGCTGTCGTTCTGCGGCAAGGAGCTCGAACGCCTGCGCGGCGCCGGGCTGGAACGCACCGTGCGCACCCTGGCCCACTCCTCGGGCCCCGAGGTGATCCTGGACGGCGGCCGGGTGGTGGTGTGCCTGGCCTCCAACAACTACCTCGGCCTGGCCGCCCATCCCGAGGTGGCGCTGGCCGCCGCCGACGCCGCCGTGCACCTCGGCGCCGGCGCCGGCTCGGCCCGGCTGGTGACGGGCGGCCTGGCCGTCCACGACGAGCTCGAGGCCCGGCTGGCCGCCTTCAAGGGCACCGAGGCGGCGCTGCTGTTCTCCTCCGGCTATCTGGCCAACGTGGGAACGGTGGCCGCCCTCGTGGGCGAGGACGATGCCGTCTTCTCCGACGCCCTCAACCACGCGTCGATCATCGACGGGGCCCGGCTGTCCCGGGCCGCGGTGCACGTCTACGACCACGCCGACGCCGGCCACCTCGAGAAGCTGCTCGTGAACCGGGACGGCGCCGGGCGGGCGCTGGTCGTCACCGACTCGGTGTTCTCCATGGACGGCGACCTCGCCCCGCTCCCCGACCTGGTGGAGGTGTGCGCCCGCCACCGCGCCATCCTCATGGTCGACGAGGCCCACGCCACCGGGGTGGTCGGCCCCGGCGGCCGGGGCGCGGTGGCCCACTTCGGCCTCGAAGGTCAGGTACCCGTGGTGATGGGCACGCTGTCGAAGTCGCTCGGGGCGGCGGGCGGGTTCATCGCCGGCTCCGCGACGCTGTGCGCCTACCTGCGCCACCGGGCCCGCAGCTTCGTGTTCGACACGGCCCTGCCGCCGCCGACCGCGGCCGCCGCCCTGGCCGCCCTCGGCGTCCTGGAGCGGGAGCCGGAGCGGGCCGAGCGGGTCCGCTGGCTGGCCCGGTGCATGGCCGAGGGGC
>JBOGFO010000803.1:0-3502 GCA_050743445.1 Acidimicrobiia bacterium | reverse complement strand
CCGCCGAGATCGACTGCGGCGACGAGTACTGCCCCATCCGGGCGGCGGTCATCGTGCCCATCGTGGTGGGCGACGACGTGGTGGGGACCCTCTGCGCCTTCGGCACCGAGGCCCGCCCCGGGCTCATCCGGGCCGCCGGCGAGGTGGCCCGGTGGATCTCCACCCAGGTGGAGCTGGCCGAGCTGGACGTGTCCCGGGCCCGGCTGGCCCAGGCCGAGGTGAGGGCGCTGCGGGCCCAGATCTCGCCCCACTTCATCTTCAACGCCCTGACCGCCATCGCCAGCTTCGTGCGCTCGGACCCGGAGCGGGCCCGGGAGCTGCTGCTCGAGTTCGCCGACTTCACCCGCTACAGCTTCCGCAGCCACGGCCAGTTCACCACCCTGGCCGAGGAGCTCCGCTCTATCGACAAGTACCTGGCCCTGGAGCGGGCCCGCTTCGGGGAACGCCTCCAGGTCACGCTCCAGGTCGCCCCCGAGGTGCTGCCCGTGGCCGTGCCCGTCGTCGTGCTCCAGCCCCTGGTGGAGAACGCGGTGCGCCACGGCCTGGAGAAGAAGCCGGGTCGGGGGCACATCACCATCGTGGCCTCCGACGCCGGGCCCGAGTGCCACATCTCGGTGGAGGACGACGGCGTGGGGATGGAGCCCCAGCGGGTCCGGTCGAGCTTGGCCGGCCGGGACAACGGGGTAGGCCTGGCCAACGTGGATGAGCGGCTGCGGACCGTCTTCGGCTCCGACTTCGGGCTGGTGGTGGAGACCGCCCCGGGCGCCGGAACCAAGGTGAGCCTCCGGATACCCAAGTACCGCAGCGGCGTTCGGGCCTCGTGACGATGTCTTCGGGGACACCCCGAGCCCCGAGGTCTTCGGGGACACCCCGCGCCCCGGACCAATCGCTGGAAGTCCTGGTCGTCGACGACGAGCAGCCGGCCCTCGAGGACCTGGCCTACCTGCTCCGCCAGCAGCCCCACATCGGGGCGGTGACGACCGCCGGGGACGCCACCGAGGCCCTCCGCCGCCTCCGGGACGGCACCTTCGACGCCGTCTTCCTCGACATCCGCATGCCCGGCCTCGACGGGCTCGAGCTGGCCCGGGTGCTCGAGCGCTTCGCCCAGCCCCCGGCCATCGTCTTCGTCACCGCCTACGAGAACCACGCCGTGGAAGCCTTCGAGCTGGCGGCGCTGGACTACCTCCTGAAACCCGTCCGCCCCGAACGCCTCTCCGACGCCATCGGGCGCATCACCGCCGGCCGCAGCCGCCCCCCCGGGGAGGGCGACACCGAAGATCCGACCCGGATCGCGGTGGACATCGGGGGCCGGACCCGCTTCGTCGAGCGGGACACGATCCGCTACGTGGAAGCGAGCGGCGACTACGTCCGCCTCCATGCCGACTCCGGCCACTACCTGGTCCGCACCCCGATCTCGGCCCTGGAGGAAACCTGGCGCGAGGCCGGTTTCGTCCGGGTCCACCGCCGCTACCTGGTGGCCCTGCGCCACCTCTCCGAGCTGCGGGTCCGGCCCGGCGGGGGCTACGTGCTGGTGGTCGCCGGCGACGAGCTTCCCGTCAGCCGCAGCCACGCCCGGGACCTGCGGGAGCACATCGCCCGGGCGCCCCGCACCTGGAGGCCGCCGACGTGAGCGACATCCCGCCCGAGGACACCGAGGTTCCGCCCCCCGGGGCCCGGGTGGCGGTCCGCAATCCCCGGGGCCGGGCGGCCGGCCAGGGCCAGCGGACCCTGGCCGACCTGGCCGAGCAGACCGAGGTGGGCGATGTGCTCCTCCGCTCCCTCACCCGGGCCCAGCTGGTCCTGGCCCTGCGGATCTTCGCCGTGTTCGGCGGCCTGTTGGTCGGGCTGCCCGCCGTCTTCGCCAGCAACCCCGACCTGGGCCGCTACCTCGTCTTCGGGATCCCGCTGCCGTGGGTGGTGCTCGGCGGGTTGATCTACCCGGTGCTCGTCGTCATGGGGCTCCTCTACGTGCGCCAGGCCGAGCGCCACGAACGGGAATTCACCGACATCGTCGAGCGGGGATAGATGGACTCCCCGGTCTCGGTGGTGGCGGTGGTGGCGGTCACGGTGGCCACCATCGTGATCGGCGCCCTCGGGGTCCGGGTGGCCCGCACCACCTCCGACTTCTTCGTCGCCTCCCGGTCGGTCGGGCCCATGTGGAACGCCTCCGCCATCTCCGGGGAGTACCTGTCGGCCGCCTCCTTCCTGGGGGTGGCCGGCCTGGTCATGAAGTACGGGACCGACATGCTCTGGTACCCGGTGGGCTACGCCACCGGATACCTGGTGCTGCTGCTGCTGGTGGCGGCGCCCCTGCGACGCTTCGGGGCCTACACCATCCCCGACTTCGCCGAAGGCCGCCTCGATTCGCTGATCGTGCGCCGCCTGGCCACCGCCTTCGTGCTGCTGATCGGGTGGTTCTACCTGCTCCCGCAGATGAAGGGCGCCGGCGTCACCCTGCGGGCGATCGTGGGCACCCCCTACTGGGTGGGCGTGGTCGTGGTCGGGGTGGTGATCACCGCCAACGTGGCCCTGGGCGGCATGAAGGGGATCACGTTCGTCCAGGCCTTCCAGTACTGGCTGAAGGTCACGGCCATCTCGCTCCCCGCCCTCGTCCTGCTCGGGCACTGGCACAACGACGATCCGCCGAAGCTGACCCGGCCCGCCCCCCCGACCTTCCTGTCCGAGACCACGGTCGACGTCGAAGTGGACGCCACCTTCGTGGTGACGGAGACCACCGAGGTGGTGGTGCAGGGCACCCTCGACGGCCACCGCCGGCCCGGGGTGACGGTGGTGGAGCTCACCGCCGGGCGCCACCGGGTGACGGAAGGCACGCGCATCACCTTCCCGGCGGGGACGGCCGCCCCCCATGAGGTGGGCCTGCCCCTGTCCGACGGGGCGTCCTGGAGCCAGCCCTTCGGGCCCATCGGCGACCAGCAGAGCCACCCGCTGTTCTTCACCTACTCGCTGATGCTGGCCACGTTCCTGGGGACCATGGGCCTGCCCCACATCCTGGTCCGCTTCTACACCAACCCCGACGGGCGGGCCGCCCGCCAGACCACGCTCATCGTCCTCGTGCTCCTCGGCGGCTTCTACATCTTCCCCGCCGTCTACGGGGCCCTCGGGCGGATCTACGCCCCGGAGCTGTACCTGACCGGGGCCACGGACACGGTCGTCCTCGCCCTGCCGGGGCGGGTGGTGGGCGGATTCGCCGGCGACCTCCTCTCCGGGCTGGTGGCCGCCGGGGCGTTCGCCGCCTTCCTGTCCACCGCCTCGGGCCTCCTCATCTCGGTGGCCGGCGCCCTGGCCCAGGACGTCGCCTGGCCTCCACGGCCGGCGGGCCGCGCCCGGGGGACGATGGTCGACTTTCGCCGGGCGGCGGCGGTGGCCGGAGCGGTGGCCATCGTGCTCGGCCTCCAGGTCGAGCGCTTCGACATCAACGTCCTGGTCGGCTGGGCTTTCGCCATCGCCGCCTCGTCCTTCTGCCCGCTGCTGATCCTGGGCA
>JBOGFO010000802.1:0-3060 GCA_050743445.1 Acidimicrobiia bacterium | reverse complement strand
CCTCAGCGAAGAGCAGGAGGACTTCCGGGCGGCGGTCCGCCAGATGTGCGAGGACAAGTTGGCGCCCCGGGCCGCCGAGTCCGACGAGAAGTCGGCCTACCCGTGGTATGCCCACGAGGCGTTCACGTCGATGGGGCTCATGGGTTTGGCGTTCCCGGAGAAGTACGGCGGTTCGGGTGCCGACCATGTGACCTGGGCGATCTGCGTGGAGGAGATCGCCCGGGTCGACGCGGGGGCGTCGCTCATCCCGCTGATCTCGGACCTGGGGATGACGTGTGTGGTCCGCTGGGGGTCCGACGAGCTGAAGCAGCGGGTGCTGCCCCCGATCTGTGAGGGACGGTCCCAGGCCAGCTACTGCCTGTCGGAGGCGGAGGCCGGCTCCGACGTCGCCTCCATGACCACCCGGGCGGTGCGCGACGGCGACGAGTACATCATCAACGGGCGCAAGCAGTGGATCACCAACGCCGGCATCTCCCAGTACTACGTCGTCTTCGCCAAGACCGACCGCTCCGCCGGCCACCGGGGCATCTCATGCTTCGTGGTGGACAAGGACACACCCGGCTTCTCCATCGGCAAGCTCGAGCACAAGCTCGGCATCCGGGGCAGCCCCACCGGCGAGGTGATCCTGGAGGACGTCCGGGTGCCGGCCGAGTACCTGGTGGGGGAGGAGGGCAAGGGCTTCTACTACGCCATGGGGACCTTCGACTGGTCCCGGCCCGCCATCGGCGCCCAGGCCGTCGGCATCGCCCAGGGGGCCCTCGACTACGCCGCCAACTACATGAACGAGCGCCGCACCTTCGGCCAGCCGCTCACCCACTACCAGGGGCTGCAGTTCATGGTGGCCGACATGGCCATGCAGGTGGAGGCGGCCCGGGGCCTGGTGTACCGGGCATCGTCGATGATCGACAGCAACCATGAGGACCTGACCCGCATGGCGTCGATGGCCAAGTGCTTCGCCGGCGACGTGGCCATGAAGGTGGCCACCGATGCCGTCCAGCTCCTGGGCGGCTACGGCTTTACCAAGGACTTCCCCGTGGAGCGCATGTTCCGGGACGCCAAGATCACCCAGATCTACGAGGGCACCAACCAGATCCAGCGGATGGTGATTGCGCGCAAGACCTTCGGCAACGTGAGGTAGCGCTCCCGGTCGGTTCATCCCTACTCCGTCCCTACCCGTGTAGAGTGGCCATGTGGCCACCATTCGTGAACGCCGCCCCGGGGTGTGGGAGGTCCGGGTGTTCACCGGCCGGGATGAGCGGGGCCGCCCGACTCAGGTCAGCCGGACGGTCCACGGCACCAAACGGGACGCCCAGCGGGTAGCCGCCGAGCTGACGCTGCGGCCCTCGAACGCCGCCCGGCGGACGGTGGCCGATCTGCTCGATCTGTGGGTCGAGCACAACGAGGCGACGTGGGCACCGGCCAGCCGGCGGGACCAGACGAGTCGGGCGGCGCTGGTGAAGGCGGACCCCATCGCCGCGATCGCTGTCGCCCGCCTGAGCGTCGCCGACGTCGACCGCTGGCACGCACGGCTTCGCCGGGCCGGGGCGGGCGAGGGGTCGATCCGCAACCAGCACCAGGCCGTGCGGGCGGCGCTCACCCAGGCGATGCGGTGGGGCTGGGTGACGACCAACGTGGCCGCCGTGGCCCGCCTGGGCAAGCGCAAGGCAGCGCCAAGGGGGTCGCTTACGCCCGAGGAGGTCCGCCGAGTGGTGGAGGTCGCCGCGAGCTTCGACCCGATGGCTGCCCTGGCGCTGCGGTTGGCCGCCGTCACCGGCGCCCGGCGTTCGGAACTCGCCGCCCTGCGGTGGGACGACCTTGACGGCGACCACCTCACGATCGACTCCAGCCTGGCCATCATCCGCCACGGCCGGCGCGGTGATCCTCAGGTACCCACGCTCCAGGACGACCCGACCAAGACCGCCAATCGCCGGACGGTCACGCTCGACCGGGGGACGGTGCAGGAAATCGAAGGCCTCCGAGCGCAGGTCGGCGCCTACGGCCCCTGGATGCTGGCCCTGGGGGACCGCCCGGTGAACCCCGAGCGGATCACCGCCTGGTGGCGCCGGGCCGCCCGGGCTGCCGGCCTCGACGAGCGCTGGCGCCTGCATGACTTGCGCCACTGGTCGGCGACCCTGGCCATCGGCCATGGCCACGACATCCGCACCGTCGCCAACCGCCTCGGCCACGCCAACCCGGCCATGACGCTCCGGGTCTACGCCCACGCCATCGACATCGCCGACCAGGCAGTCGCCGACACCCTGGGCTCAGCCCTCGACGAAGGCGACGGGTAGGACACCGAACAACGAAAGGACGCCGAGTGGCCCGCTTCATCGGAAACATCTCCCGCCCCTCGCGTGGCGAGATCTGGTGGTTGCCGACCAAGGTCGCGGTGGCCGATGGCAAGCCGGTCCTCGAGAGGAAGCCGTGGCTCGTCGTCCACGGCAACCAATGGGCGCAAGACGTCCGCTGGCTCGAGATCCTGGTCGTCCGCGTGACCAGTGATGTCACCAAGGTGCGACCGACTCAGATCCCGCTCAGCCGAACCGAGCCGTTTCAGGGCGTGGTCCTCTGCGAGACACTGACGGCGGCGCCGAGGTGGCGGTTCCACCGCTACGCCGCCTCGGTGACGCCCGGTACCATGGCCAAGGTGGAGGCGGCGCTGCTCGCCGTTCTCGGAATCGGAGAGAGCTGATGACCGAGCCGGTAGACGAGGACATGGTCGAAGTCGACCCCGAACTCGCCCGTCAGGCTGCGATCGAGCTGTACGGGCTGGAGGCAGTCGAGGCCGCCGAGGCCGCCTTCGACGAAGTCTGCATGGCGCAATCCGTAATCGAGAACCGCGCCACGGCGTAGCGCAGTCCGAAACGGGGCGCCGGAAGATGACTGGGAATGACAGTCTGATCTGGCCCCACCTGGGCCGCTTGTGATGGCTTGAAGTGGCCCCACCCCCGAACCCCCTGTCCCTACGCTCCGTGGCTGATGAGGTCACTGAGCTAAAGGGAGGAAGGAGATGTCGAGGGTGGAGCAGTTCGAACGTATCCGGAGGGACTACCGCCTAGA
>JBOGFO010000801.1:0-10498 GCA_050743445.1 Acidimicrobiia bacterium | reverse complement strand
GGCCGAGGCCGGTCGAACCCCCGCCGCTGTGGCCCCGCTCCGGCACGTCGGCGCCGGGGAGTCCGGGGCCGGCGTCCTCCACCACCAGCCGGCAAGCGCCCGCAGCATCTTGAGGGCGTCGGACCCGTCGAGGTCGGGGAGGCCGAGGTCGAGCACCACCACGTCGGGCTTCCACTCGACGATCTCCCGCAGGGCGTCGAGCGCCCGGCTCTCGGCCCGGACGGCGTGGCCGCGTTCGGCGAGGCCCTGCACGAGGAGGCTGCGGATGCGGTGGTCGTCCTCGACCAGGAAGATGGAGGACACGCCGGAAACTTACCGGCGGCCGGAGGATGGACTTTTTTACCAAGGCTTGACCGGAACTTGGTTCGGAGCCGAGCCGGTGGCGGGCATGATGTCCCGGTGCACCCGCTGGTCAAGCTGACCCTGGCCTGGCTGGTGACCACCGGGCTGGCGGTGGCGCTCGGAGTGGTCGCCGTCGGCGTCGTCACCGACTCGGTGACCCAGGACCGTCCCGAGCGCCTGTCGGCGCTCGGGGTGCGCGACGCGCTCATCGCCGAGGAGACCCCCGTCGACCCGTCGGCTACCACCACCACCACGCCGACGGCCGGCCAGCCGGCGGCGACCGGGACGTCGGGCCCCGCAGCCACCGGGCCGCGGGTCACCTCGCCAACCCCAACCTCGCCCGCGACCACCCCGACCACGAACCCGCCGGCGACGACGCCGACCACGAACCCGCCGGGAACCACGGCCTCAACGACGCAGAACACGACGGCGACCACCACGCCCGGCGCCACCTTCCCGCCCCCCGAGGACCGCACCTACCAGCTGGTGGGCGGGACCGTCGGAGTCCGCTTCGAGAACGGCGGCGCCCGGCTGCTGTGGGCCACCCCGAAGCCGGGGTTCAGCGTGGAGTCGAGCAGCGGAGGCGACGACGTCGACGTGCGTTTCCGCAGCGACGACCACGAGTCGCGTCTGAAAGCCTTCTGGGACAACGGCCCTCAGTCCGACGTGGAGGAACGGGACCGCTGAGCAGGAGGGCCAGGCGACAACCCGCCACCGGGTGACGGCCGTCCTCTAGCGTCTGGGCCTTGATCGACTGGCTCTTCCGGAGCCGGGAAACGGGGCGCATCACCATCGCCCAGTTTCCCAATCCGGCCCTGTGGGTGTTCATCGTCGCCTCGGTGGTACGCCGGGTCCTCGACCCGAACGGGCGCGTGGACGGCACGCTGCGGGTGGTCGCCACCGGCGCGCTCTTCTGGTGGGCGGCCGACGAGGTGGTCCGGGGCGTCAACCCATGGCGGCGCATCCTCGGCGCCGGCGTCCTGGCCGCTCAGCTCCTGAACATCCTCACCCGCTAGGCGCACGCCCCCACCGGGGATCAGGAGATCGTGAAGGCCGCTGTGTACATCCCCTTCACGATGTGGGGAACGAAGTCGCCCGACAGCGAGTCAGGCACGGCGCAGATGATGGCGTAGGTGGAGCCTGACTTCAGGTCCCAGGTGCTGGTGCCCTCCTCGCCGGCGGCGACCGCCACCCCGTCGCGGAAGCTCATCGGCGGCGGGCCGGTGGGCGCCTTGAACCAGGCGACGACGTCGTCGATCTTCTTGCCCGCCGCCAGCTCCACCAGGTTCACCTCGTGGATCTGCTTGCCCTGGTTGCTGATGCCGACAACGGCGGCGCCGGCCTTGCTCGGAGGCGACCCGGCCAGGGAGAAGTCCTTGGCGGTCAGGGTGGTGGCGGACTCGGGCATGGTGCCGGCGATCCCCTCGGTCACCATGAGGGGCTTGATCATCCCCTTGCCGACGTGGGGAATCCCGTCGGGCGCCGGGATGGCGCAGAACAAGGCGTAGGTGCCGGCCGGCAGGTTGAAGGTGGCGTCGCCGTTGCCGCCGGGGTCGATGGTGGCGGCGCCGGCGAACTCCACGAACGGCGGGGGATCCTCTGGCGGGGCACTGGTCAGGAACGCCTTGGCGTCCTCGTAGGTCTTGCCCTCGAGCACCTGGGCCAAGCCGGCGAAGTGGGCTTCCTTTCCCCGGTTGGCGAAGACGAACTCCACGAGGCCGCCCTTGACCTCGTCGGCCACCTGGAAGGAGTACTCGGTGGCCTCGATGGAAATCGGGTTGGCCTTGCCATCGGTGGCCGGGGTCGACGTCGTCGTCGCCTCGGCGACGCTGGTCGACGTCTCGGACGCCGCCCCGTCATCACCGTCGTCGCCGCCGCACCCCCCCAGGACACCCGCGATCAGCACAACACCCAGCGCGACAAAGGTCCGGCGCATGGCTCTCCCCTCTCCTCAGGAGCCTGCGTGAAGACGCCATTGTGGCGGGTTTCCCGCGTCCGCGACGGATCCCCGCCGACAGTTTCCGATTCAGGCTTCGTTCAACCCGCCGTCAGGCGAGGCTGGGTTCGGCACATGGGGTGAGATGCCATGGGGTTTCCTGTCCCACCCTGTCTGCATAGTGTTGGCAGGACGGCCGAGAAGCAGGTGACGAGGGGATTGGTGTTCACCCTCGATGTGTCGCCAGCCGAGGAGCGGCTCTTGTTGTCGTACTGGGGCGCGGCCCGCAAGGCGCATAACTGGGCCGTCTCCCAGGTCAAGGACAACCTGGCCGCCCGCCAGGAGGAACGGGCAGCCGGGGTGGCCGAGGACCGGTTGACGCCGGCGCTGTCCTGGTCGGCCAGGTCGCTGCGAGGCGGTGGAACGAGGTCAAGGACGTCGAGGCGCCGTGGTGGCGGGAGGTGTCGATGCACGCCTTCCGCTCCGGGATCTCCTCGGCCGCCGACGCGCTCAAGAACTGGCACGATTCGAAGACTGGGAAGCGCACGGGCCATCGGATGGGGTTCCCCGGGTTCAAGTCGAAGCGCCGGTCGACCCCGTCGGTCAGTTTCGTGGAGATCAACCACCAGCTGTCGTGGCTGCACCCCGATCGTCACCACGTGCGGCTCATGCTGCCCCAGTCGTCCCCGGACCCGGACCTTGGCCCGCCGCCGACACCTGGTCGGTTGGTTGCACACCGTCGAATCGACCGCTCCCCTGTACCGCCTCGTCGAGTCCGGTGAGGCGACCATCCAGAAGGTCACCCTCTCGTACCGGGGCGGACGGTGGCGAGCGGCGTTCCAGGTCCGCTACCGGCAGGCCCCACCGGTCCGCCCAGCCCGGCGGGCCGGGGCGCTCGTCGGTGTGGCCGTGGGGATCCGCCATCTGGCTACCCTGTCCGAGCCGCTGCCTGGCGTGACCGACGACGACGGCCATGTCCCAAACCCGCACGTCTTGGAGCACGAGCTGGGCCGGCTGAAGAAGCTCGACCGCCAGATCGCCCGGGCTGAGAAAGGCCCGAAGAGCCGGAAGCGGCTGCTGCGCCGGCGGGCCCGCCTCCACGACCGAGTTCGCCCAGACCCGGGCGCTGCACCTCCACCGCTTGTCCACCATCCTGGCCGGCGCCTTCGACGTGGTGGCCGTCGAAGACCTCAACGTCAAAGCCATGGCCAACCACAAACGCCATCTCGGCCGGAAACTGGCCGACGCTGGCCTCGGCGAGCTGCGCCGCGGGGTCACCTACAAAACCACCGACCGGGGCCACACGCTCGTGGCCGTCGGCCGGTTCTACCCGTGGTCGAAGACCTGCTCGGCATGTGGGGCCGTGAAAGCCAAGCTGCCCCTCTGGGAGAGGATCTTCACCGGCGAGGACTGCGGCAGCACCCTCGACCGGGACATCAATGCCGCCCGGAGCATCGCCCGGGAAGCCACACGTCTCCTCGGCCAGCACACGACCAACAGCGAGCAGGACCAGCAGGACGGTGCCGGGCTACGACCGGACTCCGCAAATGCCGCCCCGAGACCAGGTAAGACCCCCGACGCGCAAGCTGGCGGGGCAGGGTCGCCCGAGGGGGGAACCAAGCAGCCGGCACCCCGAAGGGCGGCGGCATGAGCCTTGGACGGGACGCCGGCAACGGCGTCCGGAACGGCAGACAGGCACGCCTGGGAATCCCCCTGGCGTCACCCCTATTTGCCGAACCTAGGCGAGGCTGATCTCGAACTCGGCCGGGGCCAGCAGGGCGCTGATGGCGGCCGCCGGCAGCGGGCGGGCGAAGTGGTAGCCCTGGGCCAGGTCGCAGCCCAGCGCCCGCAGCTCGACGAGGTGCTCACGGTCCTCGATGCCCTCGGCCACCACCTCGAGGCCCAGGGCGTGGGCCAGGTCGATGACGCCCCGGACGATGGCCGTGTCGGCGGCGTCCCGGCCGAGGCCCCGGACGAAGGAGCGGTCGATCTTGAGGACGTCGAAGGGGAAGCGCTTCAGGTAGGAGAGGGAGGCGTGGCCGGTTCCGAAGTCGTCGACGGCCAGGCGCAGGCCGAGAGCCTTGAGGTCCAGCAGGGGCTGGAGGTAGAGGTCGGGGTCCTCCATGAGGACGGTCTCGGTCAGCTCCAGGCACACGCCGGTGGGGTCGATCCCGGTCTCCGTGATGATCCGGCGGAACGTGTCCACCAGGCCCGGCTCCCGCAGCTGGCGGGTGGAGAGGTTGACGGCCAGCACCAGCGGCGGCTGCTGGGGGGCGGCGCGCTGCCACTCGGCGAGCTGGCGGGCCGCCTCGGCGAACACCCAGTTGCCGATGGGCACGATCAGGCCGAGCTCCTCGGCCATGGGGACGAACAGCCCGGGGGGCAGCACCCCCTGCTCGGGATGGGCCCAGCGCAGCAGCGCCTCCACCCCGACCATGCGGCCCGTGGGGAGGTCGATCACCGGCTGGTAGAGGAGGCGGAGCTCGTCGCGCTCGACGGCCCGGTGGAGGGCGTTCTGGACCTCGAGGCGCACGCCGGCCTCGGTGCGCATGCCCTCGTCGAAGAACTCGATGCGGGACCGGCCGTGCTCCTTGGCCCGGTACATGGCGGCGTCGGCGTCGCGGAGCAGCTCCTCGGCCGAGCTGCCGGGGCCGGCCATGGAGACACCCACGCTGACGGACAGGAAGACCTCTCCGCCGTCGAGGGAGAAGGGCACCTCGAGGGCGGCGGCGATCCGCTCGGCAAGGCCGGTGGCGTCGGCCACGCCGTCGACGTCCTCGCACACGACCACGAACTCGTCGCCCCCGAACCGGGCCACGGTGTCGGCCGGGCGCACCACCTGGCGGAGACGTTCGGCCACGGTCACCAGGACCTGGTCGCCGATGGCGTGGCCCCGGCTGTCGTTGAGGAGCTTGAAGCGGTCCAGGTCGAGGAACAGCAGGGCCACCGACCGGCCACCCCGGATCTGGCGGGCCAGGGCCTGGTCGAGCCGGTCCACGAGCAGCTTGCGGTTGGGCAGGCCGGTGAGGGCGTCGTGCACCGCGGCCTCGCGCAGCTCTTCGGTCCGCTCCGCCACGAGACCCCAGGCGTAGCGGCGCCGGCGGGCCAGCACCTCGACCAGCCCGGCCATGAGGACGGCGGTCACCAACCCGCCGGCGAAGAAGAGCCAGGGGGTGTTCTGAGCCATGGACCCGAGCAGGGGATGGCGGGCGGAGATCACGACCGACCACGTACCAGCCCCGGCCCGGACGGGCCGGGTGACCTCGTGGCCGCCCGGGCGGGTCCCGCCGGTCGTCAGCACCAGCTGTGTCGGGTCCGGCTGGGCGGAGGCGTACATGGCGCCGTTGAGCTCGCTGAAGGCGTCGCCCGACGTGACCCGCCGTTGCCGGCCGGGGTCGGTCAGGGTGCGTTCGGCGTAGACCAGCCAGGTGGAGTCGGGCACGGCCAGGGCGAAGCCCATCCGGCGCTCCTCGCCCACCTTGAAGATCGGGGTGGGAACGACGTCGTCGGCGGTGACGGCCTGGCGCAGCGCCAGGGTCGGCCCTTCCGCCAGCTCGGCCGCGGGCAGCCCGGGGGCGGGCGCGATGCGATCTCCCTGGCCGTCGACGAGGGTGACGGTGTCGTAGCCCTGCAGGTTCCCGGCCACCTGGGCGAAGGCCTGGGGGTCGGGGCCGGCGACCTGCACGGCGGTGACGAGTGTCCCGAGCGACATCCGGACCTGGGTGACCAGCGTCGAGAGCAGCGCCGCGGCCTCGGTGGCCCGCTGCTCGAGCATCTCCTGCTCCTGGTTGTCCAGCATCCGGCGGGTGGCGTGGGCGGCGGTGAAGCTGGCCGCCATCAGGACGGCGAAGACGAGCACGGTGAGGCCCCGAACGGGGCGGGTGTGGGTCCGGGCCGGCCGCGCCACAGCGCTCAGGGCTACTTCGGTGCTCACACTGACAGTAACGACCACCCGGGAGGCCCAGCCAATAGCCCGTTCGGACCATTTTGGGGCCACTCCCGATCAGGCCCCTTTTGTCGGCAGTTTCGGGCTAGTTGTCGGAAGGTTTCAGGGCCCGAATCCAGGATCGGACAATATTTTTGTCCGGTTTGACCGATTTGTCGGGCGGTGCCCGTTTTTTGGCCTTTTGTCCGCCGTAGAATGGTTGCGTGTCCGGTCGACAGCTTTGTACCGATATGTACCCCGGCCGGTTCACCATGGTTCCCATCGAAGCCTGCTCGTAGACCGTCGCACCTCTCCTTCGCACACACTCTCGGCACTTCTCACACACACGTTGGGGACCGTGAATCCGAGAGCACTCCGCGAGAACAAAGGAGCAAGGATGCGACTCCGAGTTGCGGCACTCGCCGCCACCCTCTCGCTGACCGTGGCGCTGGTCGGGTCCCCTGCCGGTGCCTCCAATGACCCCGAATTCCTGAAGCAATGGGCGCTGGACCGGATCGGCGCCTCTTCCGCATGGGCCTCCGCCACTGGCGCCGGAGTCCGCATCGGCATCGTCGACACCGGCATCGACCTCAACCACGAGGACCTGGCGGGCAAGATCGTGGCCCACACGAGCTGCGTCGGGTCGGGTGGCGACCAGGCCAAGTGCGCAGGCTCGGCCCAGGACGACCACGGCCATGGAACCCACGTGGCCGGCATCGCCGCCGCCCGGCGGGACAACAACCTGGGTGTGGCCGGCGTCGCCCCCGACGCGGAGCTGGTGATCGCCAAGGCGCTCAGCGCCGCCGGCGCGGGCAGCGAATCGGACATCGTGGCCAGCATCAAGTGGGTGGTGGACAACGGAGCCAAGGTGGTCAACCTCAGCCTGGGTGACCCCAACTTCGTCTTCACCAGCCTGCTGGGCACGTCAATGAAGGAAGGCATCGACTACGCCTGGTCCAAGGGTGCGGTAACCGTGCTGGCGGCAGGCAACACCAACCTGCTCGGCCTGGGCAGCTCCAACTACGGGGATCTCAACGCCGTCGTGGTCGGGGCCACCGGACCCGACGACCAGATGGCGTCGTACTCCAGCCCGCTGGGCAACGCCAAGTGGGCCATCGTGGCTCCGGGTGGCGCCGGCACCGGCAAGGTCGAGAGCGACATCTACTCCACCTTCTGGAAGTCCGGGCAGCCCAACCAGTACAAGGCGCTGGCCGGTACGTCGATGGCCGCTCCCCACGTGACGGGGGCCGTGGCCGCCCTGATCGGCCGGGGCTACACGCCCGAAGGAGCAGTCACCCGGCTGCTCGAGACGGCCAACCACGGCATCTCCTGTGGCGGGGGAAGCGCCAACTGCCAGGGCCGCCTGGACCTGGCCCGAGCCGTCAGCTAGAGCGGGTCTGAAGTCGCGGCGGAGCCGGCCGGTCGTCCCGGCCGGCTCTCTCGCGTCGCCGCCAGGACCTGCTCCCGGGTGGGAACCCGGAAGCCCACGTACCAGACCCCGATAGCGGCAAGGGCGACGATGACGGCCGACACGGCCGGACGGCCGGCGAACAGGGCGCCGGCACCGGAAAAGACGACGATCGACCCGATCGCCCAGGCCTTCGCCTTGCGGGGCATGCCGAGGCCGTCGCGGTGGTCCCGGACCATCGGCCCCACCTTGGGCAGGTTGAGGATCCAGCGCTCGAAGCGCGGGCTGGACCGCCCGAAGCACCAGGCGGCGATGATGAAGAACACCGTCGTGGGCAGGCCGGGGACGACCACACCGATGCCACCCAGGGCCACGGCCACCCACCCGGCGGCGAACCAGACCCAGCGCACGTCAGCCGGCCAGGTCGGCGATGTCGAGCACCGCCTGGACCACGAGGAGGACGAGGATGCTCCCCCCGATGGCGCTGTACCGCCAGCGCCAGCGGTGATCCGCAGCGAAGAACCGCCGGATGGAGGCGATGATGGCCACCATCGACACCGTGCCCACCGCCAGTCCGAGGACGGGGCCCACCCGGCCGGAGAAGCCGACCACGGGCCCGAGGATGGGCAGGATGAGGTAGGTCAGCAGGCAGCGGGCGGCGGAGATCCACACCGAGCGGCTGAAGGCCTGCTGGGCGGCGTTCCGGGAGGCCCGGGGGGTGTCCTCGGGCAGGCGCAGGACCCGCCGCATGACACAGTCCGCCTCGGAGCGGTCCGGGCCGGGCACCTGGTCACGGGACACTGCGGAATCCACGCCCTCAACGGTAGGCGACGACCGACCCTGCTGGTGCCTCGGGGCCACCCCGACCCGGGTGCGCGGCTGCGGTACCGTCCGGGCGGTGAGGGTGACCTTCGCTCCGCCGCTGGACCCGGCCGCCTACCGCTTCGTGCACCGGCTCCGGGTCCGCTTCGCCGAGACCGACGCCATGGCGGTGGTGCACCACGGCTCGTACCTGCTGTACCTGGAGACGTGCCGGGTCGAGTACCTCCGGGCCATCGGCCACCCCTACGACCAGGTCCGCGCCGAGGGCGCCGACTTCCCGGTCATCGAGGTGCACGTCCGCTACCTCCGCCCGCTCCGCTTCGACGAGGTGGTGGACGTCCACGTGGTGGTGGCCTCCTCCGGGCCGGCCAGCTTCCAGATGGGCTATCTCCTGACCGTGGACGGCCAGGCGCGGGCGACCGCGGTCACCGTCCACGCCGCCGTCGACGGGCCGGGGCGGCCGGTGCGCACCCCGGGCTGGGTCCGGGAGCTGGTGGACCAGCCCGACGCCGGAAAGGCAGCGCCCGCCTAGGACTGGGTGCGGAACCGGGGGTTGGCGTCGGCCACGGGCATGGCCTGGAGCCCGCTCGGGGTGTTCTCCCGGATCCGGGCGTAGACCCGCCCCAGCTCGCCCATGGCGTCGGGGCCGATCACGGCGGAGAGGGCGGGCAGGTGCTGGTTCTCCTCCCCGGGGACGTGCCGGCCCATGGCCTCGCTCACCGCCACCACCGCGGCCTCGAAGTCGGGGTCGCCGGGATGGCCCTGTTCCAGGGCGGAGAGGAAGCCACCCAGCTCCTGGAGCCGGGTCTGGCCCTGGTTGGCCATCTCGGCACCGCCGGGGACGATGTCCCGCAAGGCCGGGAGCAGCACCTGGGTCACCGCCGCGGAGTGGGCCGCCACCTCGTCGACCAGCCGGTGGGCGAGCGGGAACCGGTCCTCCCGGTCGGACCCCAGGGCGGCGAGGAGGCCGTCGATCACCCGGTGCTCGTGGACGATGAGCTCGGCGAGGCCGGGGACGCCGCCGGGAAAATCAAGAGAAGGCAAAGGAACCGCTCCCCTTCGGCCACGTCCTGGAACGGAATGCGACGCAGCGGGGCAATCGTACGACGCCCACTCCAGGAACCGGGCCAGAAGTGTCGAAGGCCGACTTCACATGGCCCGATCGCCACATCTCGCCCTCGCCGCCGTCGCCACCGTCCTGGTCGCCGGCAACCTGCTGCCGGTCGGCGCGGCGACGACCGACGTGGTGATCCGGCGGATCACCCTGCCCGTCCAGGGGAAGATCGGCTACTCGGACGACTTCGGCGATCCCCGCGCCGAGGGCCGGACCCATGCCGGCAACGACCTGCTCACCCCCCGGCACACCCCGCTGCTGGCGGCGGCCGACTCCCGGGTGCGGCGGATCACCATCGACGACGGGTCCAACGAGGGCAACGCGCTGGTGCTCCGGGATGCCGACGGCTGGGACTACTGGTACCTCCACATCAACAACGACACGCCGGGCACGGACGACGGGCTCAACCCGCTCGAGTTCGCCTTCGCCCCCGGGATCGAGGTCGGCGCCCGGGTGAAAGCGGGCGACGTGGTGGCCTTCGCCGGCGACAGCGGCAACGCCGAGGGGACGAGCCCCCACCTCCACTTCGAGATCCACCAGCCCGACGGCACGGCCGTGAGCCCCTATCCGAGCCTGCGGATCGCCCAGGGATTCCGCTACGGGAACCACTGCGCCTTCGACACCAACCCGTCGCGAGACCCGGACGACGATTCCGCCGCCGGCTACTGGCTGCTGGGGGCGGACGGCGGCGTGTTCAGCTTCGGCGAGGTCGACTTCCACGGATCGACGGGAGGCCAGACCCTCAACCGGCCGGCCGTGGCGATGGCCGCCCTGCCCAAGGGTGCGGGCTACTGGTTCGCCGCCGCCGACGGCGGGGTCTTCGCCTTCGGCGAGGCCGGCTTCCACGGCTCCACCGGCGGCATCGAACTCAACCAGCCCATCGTCGGTATGGCCGCCACCCCCACCGGCGACGGCTACTGGCTCGTCGCCTCCGACGGCGGCATCTTCACC
>JBOGFO010000800.1:0-5956 GCA_050743445.1 Acidimicrobiia bacterium | reverse complement strand
GTGCGGAACCTCACAAGTCACAAGGGTGTAATTCATCCCCACAGCGAACGGCAAGGTAATGCCCGCTGACGAAGAAGAAGGTTTCCAGGTTCCCCTTGTTTGGCTCGGCTTCGAGGAATCGACCGTCAATCTGGCGAACCAGTTTGTGAGCCAGTTCGAACAAGGGACCTTCTTCATCAGCATTGGTCAGGTGACACCGCCGTTGCTCCTCGGTCCACCGGAGGAGCAGCGGGAAATGGCATCGCAGTTGCCGTTCCTGCCGGTGCAGACGTTGGCCCGGTTCGCGGTCACACCAGGCCGGCTCCGGGATCTGATGAGGGTGCTGGAAACGAACGTCGCCTCATACGAAAGACTGTTTGGCCCGATCGAGGAGCAGACGGAGTGACGACGAAAGTCAGACCCAGTCGCAGCCTGGCTTCGCACACGGTTCTCCGTTTCCGTGCAGCCACCTCGTCGGTGAGTTCACCTGATCAGTGGTCTACGCGAGTTCCTGCCTCGATCCCACGGTCGCAGCTTTACTACTGGACGGCCATGTGGCAGCGCGACGAAGGGGAGGCCCTCGACGAGCTGGCCCGAGGAGAGGGCAGGGTGTTCGCCACGTCACAAGACGCCATCCGCTGGCTGCTGAGCAACGAAGACGACTAGTGCCCTTCGAGATCTCGCCGAAGTTCAAGCGGGCACTCAGGAAGAAGCGTCCGGAGTTCGTAGCGGCCATCCTCGAGTGCATCGATAGGCTCGACCGTGACCCGACCCATCCGGGTCTCCACACGCACCGAGTGCAGGGAACACGGGGCGTTTGGGAGGCGTACGTTGACGACGGCAACCGGGTGACGTTCCACTACGAAGAGGGCCGCATGGTTCTGCGGAACCATTGCCATCACGACATCGTGCGGACGAACCCGTAACTGAGCGCACAGCCCGATAGGGGATTTCCGAGCCGTCAGATGGCGGTGACGACAGCGACCACGATCGTGGCTACGACGAGCACCCAGGTCGCCCAGACGAGCCGGTGGGTCGCGGTGACGAGCCGGGTGGTCCCCTCCTGGGAGACGCGGGCTTGGAGGACGGCGGGGCGACTTCACCGACGGGGCTGCCAGGCTGGGCGTTCATGCCACACCAGTCCGCGAGCTCCTCGAGCGGCATCTCCCAGAACCCCTTGGTCTGGTTGGACGGCACCGGGCCTGACCCGTCAGTCGTCGAGCTCTTCGGCGGCGCGGATGAGCAGCCGGTACTCGTCTTCGGAGATGTGCCGGTTCTTGATGGCGTAGTGGTGCTCGGCCAGCTTGCGGAGGGCGGCAGCCAAACGGAGCCCGTGGTAGTAGTCGCCCTTCGGCATCGTCGTGGATCTCCTCATCGTCAACGTCCGACAACGACGATCGGCAGGGCGACCCCGAACTTGACCCCAATCGGTCGGGGTCCTTGCCGTTGACTACGGTGCGGGAAACGGACAAACGGAGGTGATGTAACAGGTGAGCGTGGTCAAGATCAACGCCATCACTGTTCCCGAGGAGCGCCGCGAGGACTTCGAGCAGCGCTTCGCCAACCGGGCCGGGGAGGTGGGCAAGTCCCCGGGGTTCGAGTCCTTCGAGCTGCTGCGGCCGGACGACGGCCATGACGTGTACTTCGTGTACACCCGCTGGAGCTCCAACGAGGACTTCATGAACTGGGTGAACAGCCGCGCCTTCCAGCAGGGCCACGCCCAGCACGAGGGAAAGGGCCCGGCCGGCTCGCACAGCGAGCTGCTCAGCTTCGAGGTCATCCAGCAGGAGGAGGCGGCCGTCCCCACCACCTCCGGAGAGAGCTGATCGACTCCCTGCGCGGCTTCCACACCGGCTTCTCCTGGGTGACCGTGCTGGCCAACGCCGTGGCCGGGGTGATCGGGCTGCTGGCATGGCAACGGCCCGGGTGGGGGCGCCGCGGCCTGGCGGTCGCCACGGTCCTGGCCCAGGCCACCATCCTCGTCCAGGTGACGACCGGGGCCCTGCTGGAGTCGTCCCCCCGCTACGTGGTGGACCGCATCCACATCTTCTACGGCTTTGTCGCCTTCGTGACCGTCGGCATCGTGGTCGCCTCGCGGGACCAGATCCGGAACAACCAGGAGATGGTCCTCGGCCTGGCCGGGCTCTTCCTCATGGGCGTGGCCCTCCGGGCCATCCAGGTGATCTCGTGACTGCCACCGGACGCCTCCGGGTGCTGCTCCTGTTCGGCGGCCAGTCGGCGGAGCACGACGTCTCCCGCGTGAGTGCGGTGGCCATCGCCCGGGCCCTCGATCCCGAGCGCTACGAGGTGGTCCCCGTCGGCATCTCCCGGGAGGGCCGCTGGGTCCTGGCCGAGGCCGCCCGGGCCGCCATCGACTCCGGCCAGCGGCTCGACGCCTTCTCCGTGGACGGGCCGCCGGTGCGGATGGGGGAGTCGGCCGAGCTCGTCCGGCTCGATGCGCCGGCGCCGGCACCGGCCGCCATCGACGTGGTCTTCCCCCTGCTGCACGGGCCCTTCGGGGAGGACGGAACCGTGCAGGGGCTGCTGGAGCTGGCCGGCCTGCCCTACGTGGGCGCCGGGGTCCTGGGCTCGGCGGTGGGGATGGACAAGGTGATGATGAAGCGGGCCTTCATGGCCTGCGGCCTGCTGACACCGGCCCACGTGGCGCTACGGGACGATTTCGACAAGACCGACCTCGACCGGGTGGAAGACCGGCTCGGATACCCGTGCTTCGTGAAGCCCGCCAACCTGGGTTCGTCGGTGGGCGTGGCCCGGGCCACCACGCGTCCGGGGCTGGAGGAGGCGGTGGATGCCGCCCTCCGCTTCGACGAGTGGGCGCTGGTGGAGGAGGCCATCACCGGCCGGGAGATCGAGGTCGCCGTGCTCGGTGACCGGCCCCCCGAGGCATCACTCCCGGGCGAGATCATCCCGGGAGCCGACTTCTACACCTACGAGGACAAGTACCTCGACGACCGAGCTCAGCTGCGGGCCCCGGCCGACCTGGACGCCGGCCGCACCGCCGAGGTGCGGAGCCTGGCCATCGCCGCCTTCGAGGCCTGCCGGTGCGAGGCCATGGCCCGGGTCGACTTCTTCCTCGAAGAGCCGGGCCGCGGCTTCATGGTCAACGAGGTGAACACGATCCCCGGGTTCACCCCGATCTCCATGTACCCGAAGCTGTGGGAGGTGACGGGCCTGCCCTACGCCGCCCTGCTCGACCGGCTCGTCAACCTCGCCCTCGAACGGCACGAACGCCGCCGGCGCCGGGTGGGCCGGCCCCGCGAGGGTTGACGATCGTCAGAGATTGACGACCGGGCAGGTGAGGGTGCGGGTGATGCCGTCCACCAGCTGCACCCGGGAGACGACCATCTTCCCGAGCTCGTCGACGCTCTCGGCCTCCGCGCTCACGATCACGTCGTAGGGGCCGGTCACGTCGTCGGCGGAATTCACGCCGTCGATCTTGCGTACCTCGGCCGCGACCTGAGCGGCTTTCCCGACCTCGGTCTGGATCAGCACGTAAGCCGAAACGGACATGCAGCCTCCTCGATCTGGGTGGGGGCAGCTTAGACCCATCCACCACTTCTGCATCACGACAAAGAACAATCGAGCGGCGAACATCATGGGAGGTGCCGCCATGTCCCAACCGCTCCACGTCCTGCGCTCGGGCCGATGGCCCCTGGCCCTGGTCGCCGGCCTGCTCCTGGTGGCCGGTGTGGCGGCCGGCCCGGCCCCCGCCGGCCCGGGGAAGACCGTCAACGGGCACATCGACGTGGCCGCCGAGCCCAAGAAGCCGAAGCCCGCACCCGCCGACCTGTCGGTGACCGCCGACGGCGAGACGGAGCCCGTGGGGGCGTCGGGTGATGCGGCCGACGACATGGCCTTCTGGGTGCATCCCACCGACCCGTCGCTCTCCGTCGTCATCGGGACCGACAAGGAGGGCGCCCTCGAGGTCTACGACCTCGCGGGCCAGCGCCTCCAGGCCATCGACCCCACCACCCGCCCGGGCAACGTCGACCTCAGGCCGGG
Organism: Acidimicrobiia bacterium; assembly: GCA_050743445.1. GTDB lineage: Bacteria > Actinomycetota > Acidimicrobiia > IMCC26256 > BP-133 > CAWBJP01. The sequence continues at coordinate 1,954 of JBOGFO010000800.1, read as the reverse complement.
GTTCACGCTGGGCGGCGCCACCGTCGACATCATCGGGGTGGTCGGCTACGGCATGCGCTTCTACACCATCGACCCGATGACGAGGCAGCTGACCAACGTGACCTCGCCGGCGCTCAAGGTGTCCATCCCGGTGGCCGGTATGTGCATGTACCGGAGTCCCGTGTCCGGGAAGCACTACATCTTCGCCGACACCCTCGACGGGCGGGCCGAGCAGTACGAGCTCGTCGACGAGGGCGGCCTGGTCAACGTGAAGAGTGTCCGGGGCCCGTGGGACATCGGGGAGGAGTCGGAGGGCTGCACCTTCGACGATGTGAAGCAGATCCTCTACGTGGCCGAGGAGCCGGTGGGGATCTGGGCCTACGGGGCGGAGCCGACGGCATCGGTGACCGACCGCAAGCTGGTCGACGCCGTGGCTCCCAACGGCCATCTGGCGGAGGACGTCGAGGGCCTGGCCATCGTCTACCAGGGCGACGACGGGTACCTCGTGGCCTCATCCCAGGGTGACGACTCCTTCAACGTCTACCGCCGCCACGAACCCTGGGAGTTCGTGAAGAAGTTCACCGTCGACGCCGGCGACGCCACCGACCGCTGCTCCCGCACCGACGGCATCGACGCCCTGGCCGCCAACCTGGGGCCGCAGTTCCCCCAGGGCATCTTCTCCTGCCAGGACCGCATCAACGACCCGCCGGGGACCACGGGGAACCAGAACTTCAAGCTGCTGCGTCTGGAGAAGGTGCTCGACCTCCAGTAGTTACGCTTCGGGTCCTCATGGACCCGACCCGGAGGCTCCGGCTGGGCCTGCTGCTCCTCGGTGCCGTGCTGGTGGCGGGGACGGTGGGCTATGTCGTCCTCGGCTTCCCGCTCCTCGACGCCATCTACCAGACGGTCACCACGGTGACCACGGTCGGCTTCCGGGAGGTGCGGCCTCTCACCGAGGCCGGCCAGGTCTTCACGATCGTGCTCATCCTCACCGGGGTCGGGACGGCGCTGTACAACCTGACGCTGGTCATCCAGGCCGTGATCGAAGGTGAGCTGACGGAACTGCTCGGGAGGCGGAAGATGGAGCGGCAGATCGGCCGGATGGAACACCACGTCATCGTGTGCGGCTGGGGCCGTGTCGGGCGCGCCCTGACCGAGTACATCGCCCGGTCGGGCGAGACGGTGGTGGTCGTCGAGCGAGACCCGGAGCGGGCCCGGACCATCGGGCATCCGGTGGTGGAGGGAGACGCCACCGACGACAACGTGCTGCTGGAGGCGGGCATCGAGCGGGCCCGTGTCCTCGTCTCGGCGCTCACCAGCGACGCCGACAACCTTTACGTCACGCTGTCGGGCCGGTCGCTCCAGCCCGACCTGTTCATCGTCGCCCGGGCCCGGGTCGACGAGTCCGAGCCCAAGCTCCTCCAGGCCGGCGCCAACCGGGTGGTCAACCCCCAGAGCATCGGCGGGAAGCGGATGGCCGCCTTCGTCCTCCAGCCCCACGTGGCCGAGTTCCTCGACGTGGTCATGCACGACGGCACGCTCGAGTTCCGGCTCGAGGAGATCGTCGTCCCCAAGGGCTCGCCCCTGGCCGGGGCGTCCCTGCGGGACGCCCACATCCGGGACCAGACCGGGGCCCTGATCCTGGCCATGCGCGACGCCGACGGCAGCTTCACCACCAATCCGGCACCCGAGACGGTGCTCGGCGCCGGGCAGGTCCTCATCGCCATCGGTACCGAGGAACAGCTCAGGTCGCTGACTGCCGCCGCCCGCCCCCGCTGAGCTCTCCGGCTCGCTGAAGCACCCCAATCCGGCGTTCCTGAGGAACGACGGGTGTTCCGGAGGAACGCCGGAACGGCTCGGACGCTGAAATCGCGCTCTTGTTTATGACCGGAGCGCTTTCATCGGCAATCATCGTGGGATGACTGCCACAACGAAAAGCCAGGCCCTGTTGGACTTCGTCGAGAAAGGTCGCCAG
>JBOGFO010000799.1:0-3916 GCA_050743445.1 Acidimicrobiia bacterium | reverse complement strand
AACACGAACTGTTCGTGCATGGCATGGTGGACCAGGCCAAGAAGTTCAACATGGCCGCTCTCAAACAATTTCCGGCCATCTCGCGCCTGATGTTCCTGGAATGCTCCGGCAATTCGCTCACCGAGTGGGCAAAGCCCACCCTGAAAACCGTGCAAGGCACACACGGCTTGACCTCCACTTCCGAGTGGGTGGGTGTGCCACTGTCCACCATACTGAATGAAGTGGGCCTCAAACCCGGCGCAAAATGGCTGCTGGCCGAAGGCGGCGACGCCGCGGTGATGACACGCAGCATTCCACTGGAGAAAGCCATGAGCGACTGCCTCCTCGCGTACGGCCAGAACGGCGAAGCCATCCGGCCCGAACAGGGCTACCCGGTACGCCTTTTCGTGCCGGGATACGAGGGGAACATGTCGATCAAATGGCTGCGGCGCATCGAAGTGGCAGACGCCCCCTTCATGACGCGTGAGGAGACGTCCAAGTACACGGACCTCATGCCCGATGGCACTGCGCTGCAGTTCTCCTTCCTCATGGAAGCGAAGTCTGTCATCACGTACCCCTCGGGAGAAATGCTGCTGCGCCAGCCCGGGTCTTACGAGATCTCGGGGTTGGCCTGGTCAGGGAACGGCAAGATCGTGAAGGTGGAGGTCTCGCCGGACGGCGGTCGGAACTGGCGTGAAGCCACCCTGCACGGCCCGGTGCTGCCCATCTGCCACACTCGTTTCACAGTTCCATGGGAATGGGATGGCAAGGAAGCCATTCTGCAGAGCCGGTGCACAGACGAAACCGGATATGTGCAACCCACCATCGGGCGACTGGTGAAGGAGCGCGGCCTGACTTCCGTCTACCACTTGAACGGCATTCAGAGCTGGAAAGTCGCAACGGGCGGAGAAGTGTCGAATGTCCATCACTACTAAATACGTGGTGGGCATTGCCGCCGCCCTCATCGCCTTCGGCCCGGCCTGCACCGACTCAAAGGAGCAAGGGCAAAACGAGACAACCCAAACAACGAAGCAAGCGCCCACAACCGCGGTGACCAAAAGCGAGCTTCCGCCGCTAGCGCCCGTAAGCGATGTGAGCGAAAGCGAGCTTGCGCAGTTTTTTTCCTCCATGCCGGATGGCCGCGGCCTTCCTGAGGGCTCAGGCACAGTTGCGCAAGGTAAAGAGGTCTATACGAAAAGTTGTGCGGCGTGCCACGGCGCAATGCTGGAAGGCGGCAGCATTGGCGACAAGCTGATTGGCGGCCGCGGCACCCTGGTCGCCGGCACGGAGCCACCCGTCAAGACGATCGAAAGCTACTGGCCGTACGCCACCACGCTATGGGATTACATCAAGCGCGCCATGCCGTTCAGCACGCCGGGCAGCTTGAGCAATGACGACGTTTATGCGGTAACCGCGTACATCCTCAACCAGGCGAAAATCGTGCCTGACGACGCCACGTTGAGTAAGGAAACGCTCCCGAAAGTCGAGATGCCCAATCGCAACGGGTTCCGAGCCGCGGGACGCTAGCTAGCTCGGGCCGGCCAGGCAGGGCTGGCTAGGCGCAACGTTTCCGCAGGCAGGGGCATAAGATCGGTGGGTCCGGGACTCAGCCGCCGAGCAGTCGGATCCCGCCGGTGGAGCCGTGGAAGTGGGCGTCGCCAAAGGCGAAGATGCCGCCGTCGCTGGCCACCAGCCAGTAGCCACGGCCCCCGGTGGTGGGGACCATACCGACGATGGGCCGGTTGAGCGGGCCCTTCAACGAGCCATGGTAGGCGGCTTCCGCGAACGCATACACCCTTCCGTCGCTGGTCGCCACCCAGTACCCGTCCCCATCGGGGGTGGCCACCATGGCGACCCGTTCGGCGGCCCGCACGTCGTCCTCGATGATCACCACCACGGCGCTGCCCTTGGCCACCGAGGCGTTCTCCGCACCGGAGATCTCGACCGTGAACTCCTCGTCGTCCTCCGCCTCGGTGTCGCCCCGAACCGGCACCTCGAAGGCCAACCGCGTCTCGCCGGGGGCGATGCTCAACGTCCCGGCCGTGGCCACATAGTCGTCGGGGCTCGTGGCGGTGTCGTCCGAGGTGGACACCTGGAACGTGACCACCGGCCAGCCCGGTCAGTCATGGCGCCTCGGGGCGGAGCGATCCTCGGGTCCTCACCGGTGAACGACCCGGCCGGGCAGTCGCCGTCCGGGCAGAACCAGCGGTGCTTGTGCCACACCAGCCGGGCTGGGCGCCCGAAACACGGCAGGTCCGCCAGCTCGACCACCGGCCGGTCCCCAGGCGCCCTGCCCACACCCCCGACACGCCACCGGCCCCTCAACCCGGCACTCCACATGCACCCGGAAGGGAACCCCGGGATCATCGTCCACTCCAAGGACGTTCACGTCAGGAAGGCCGACGAGCAGCTCGCAGACGCGCGTAGGGTCAGTCTCCACAGGGGCTCCAGAGGGTCGGTCGTGTGAGAACCCCGATTCTCTGGGTCCCTGCGACGCGCCCGGCGGACCCCTACAACCCAGCTACTCCCCGCTCAGATCCGAAGCGCCAATTTTCCTGTCGGAATCGGCGTCGTCGGGGGCGACACCGGGTCCGCAATCGGGCATTCAGCGCGAGACGGCCTTACCAGGAGCGGACGGGCATGTCGGCGGTCGATCGACCATGCCCGTGGGGCTGCGTCAGGCGGGTTACGCCTGGAAGGGGAACTCGAGGGCCATGAGGTCCTCCTTGACGAGGTTGGCCTTGCCGATGAACGTTCTCAGCAGGGGCAGGCTGGATCCGCATTCGGTCAGCGGATTCGCTGCCGCGGGTTCCGCTTCGGCGTGGAAGCACTGCATGGCATCACTGTCCTCGCCCTCGGCGGTGCTCACGTTGAAGTCGCCTGTCGTCGAGTAGTACGAGGAGAACCGTTCGTCGTCGAGACCCGGGCCGACGCCGTCGAAGGAGAAGGCGTCGACGTCCTCGCCGCTGCTGGTCAGCCCGGCGACCGAGCCGTCGAAGCCGACGGCGATCGTCGTGCAGGACGACTCGGGCCCGCGGGTCAGACCACGGCAGACGGCGACGTCCTCGTCCTTGCCGGTGGTTCCGCCGGTGGCGGCGAAGTCACCGGTGGTCGAGAAGTACAGGTCGACAGTGGCGTCCTCGTTGTGGACCACCTCGATAGCGTCGAGATCTTCACCGGAGCGTCTCAGATCGAGATCCGAGCCGTCGAGCCACAGGCTGAACTGGCCGCTCGTGCTCTCCCCGAGGTTGTCGGCGGTGAACAGCACGAGGTCGGAGTCGTCCACGCGGCCGACACCGGGCACGGGGCCCGACTCGGTGAAGGACAGGACGAACTCCAGGTCGGAAAGACGGGCGAGGGCGTCGATGCGGAACCGGCGGAGGCCGACGTCGCTGCCGTCGAGGATCATCCGATAGGCCTTCCCGGTGTACTGGATGATGTCCTCGTTGGCGAAGTGCCTCTCATCGCCTTCCTCCAAAGGCAACTCCTGCCCGTACCTCAATGCGAAGAGGAAGATGGTCTGGTCGTTCCACGAGACGTGCACGTCGCGGTTGTCCTCGGGATCGACCGACACCGAGGGGTCGCTGGAACCCATCGGGTTGTTCGACAGGTTGCGAGCCGTCGAGAAGGTGTCGCCGGCGTCGTCGCTCTGCACGTACCAGACCTCATCGTCGAGGCCACGGTCCTCAGCGCGGAAGACGATGTGGAGGTTCTCCCCGTTGCCGTCGATGGCGGGCCTGTTACAGCCCACCGGAGTGGCGAGCACCCGCGGCGGCGCGAAGATGGTCGTCGTGCCGTCGCCGGTACCCCGGTAGTAGAGCAGGTCGGCCGTGTCGGCCGGATCATCCTCGTTGCGGAACTCGCACGCCACGACGTGCACGGTGTCGTCGATGGTGACGACGGCGGGAAGCTCGGCCTGGGGACCGGGGAGGAGGGC